>CAXTVL010000055.1:0-11306 GCA_964247515.1 uncultured Acetobacteraceae bacterium
ACTCTCGCCAGCGCCGGCTGGGACCATTTCGCCTGACGTCTAGAAGTTGCCCGGGTTGGTGGCGCTGCCCTGGCCGCCCTCGCCGGGCGCGCCGCCCGGGCTGAACTTGCCGACGTTGCCCAGCAATTGCTGCAGGAACGTGGCGCTGTTGCCGGGCGAGGGCGTGGTCCGGGCCACCACGTCGACGTCCTGCCTGTCCTTCTGCGTCTTGTGCTGCACGCCCTTCAGCACGCCGGCCTGGTCGAAGCTCAGCACGTAGACCTGCTGGTCCTCGATCGAACTGGTGCCGCCGATCACCGGCGTCGTCACCTCGCCGATGTAGATCCACGTGCTGTCGTCGAACGAGGCGTGCGCGGTCGGCGATCCGATCGCTGCCGTGACGTCCGCGCGGGTCGAGGTGCCGGGCACGAGCTGCGCCAGCGCGTCGGCATCCACCTTGTTGCCGCGCACTTGTGGCGGGAACGACATGAACCTCGGCGCGTAGCCGCAGCCCGACAGCATGGCGCACAGGAGCAACAAGGACAGTGGGCGGGTCGGGCGCAAGCGGATTCCTCGCGAAAATTGCGCCGTGCGCGCAACGCTTGGGGGGTGTCACGGCCGGGCCGCCATGTCAAATGAGGGAACGTGACTGGCGGGAGATGGCGGCATGGGGCTGTTCGGACTGTTCGGGAGCCGGTACGAGCGTGCCGGCTTCGAGTTGTATGGCGCCGCCGTGGGCGCGGCGCGCGAGTCATGGTTCTACACCGAGCTCGGCGTCCCCGACACGCTGGACGGCCGTTTCGACTTGGTCGGCGCGCACGTGTTCCTGCTGATCCGCCGGCTGCGAGGGTTGCCGGCGCCGGGATCGGCCCTGGCGCAGGCGGTGTTCGACGCGATGTTCCACGACATGGACGTGAACCTGCGCGAGATGGGTGTGGGCGACCTCAGCGTCGGCAAGAAGGTGCGCGCGATGTGGGAGGCGTTCCATGGCCGCGCGGTCGCCTACGAGGCGGCGATGGCGGCGGGTGACACCGCCGCGCTGGCGGTGGCGTTGCGCCGCAACATCTGGCGTGACCAGGGCGCGGAGGATGCCGCGCGCCGGCTCGCGGAGATCGTGCTGGACCGTGACGCGGCGCTGGCGCGGCAGCCGCTCACCGATCTGGCGGCGGGACGGGCGACGTTCGAGCCGCTTGCGGCTGAGGCGTTGTCGGCGACGAGGGCGGCGTGACGCCGGAGTTCCATCGCCCGCTGCCGGTCGAGGCGATCGGCGCTGGCGGCCTGACGCGCGAGGTGGTCGCCGATGCCGCCGAATGCGCGGCTTTGGCGGCGCGGCTGCTGCTGCCGTCGGTGGCGGCGGTGTCCTGCCGGTTCCAGCTCGCGCGCGAGGGCCGCGACGGCGACGTCGTGGTGGCGGCCGGCAGGTTGCGGGCCCGGGTCGAGCGGGAGTGCGTCGTGAGCCTGGACCGGTTCGACGCCGCGATCGACGAGGCGTTCCAAGTCCGTTTCGTCCCCGCCGGCACCGAGGAGACGGAGATCGACCCGGAGGCGGACGACGAGCTGCCCTACCAAGGCGCCAATATCGACCTGGGCGAGGCGGCCGCCGAGCAACTGGCCCTCGCCCTCGACCCATACCCGCGCAAGCCGGGTGCCATGCTGCCTGGTGAGTCACCGGCGAGCGCGGTCGTCCATCCGTTCGCGGCGCTGGCGCGACGGCGAACGCCGGAATGAGGGGGGCGTGGGGCCGAGCCGCGCCACGGTGACGTCCGTTCCACCCAGGTTTCGTTTGTTGCCGTTCGCTTGCGGGCGCAGGGTACGTCTGCTAGACGGCGCGGCTTGTTCGTAGGCATTGACGCCGAATTAGGCGTGCCGGTTGGTGGAGGGGCTTGGTCCCATGGCTGTTCCGAAGAGAAAAACCTCGCCGTCGCGGGCCGGTATGCGGCGCAGCCACCAGGCGTTGACGGTCGAGGCGCACGCCGAGTGCTCGAACTGCGGCGAGCTGAAGCGCCCGCACCACATATGCTCGCATTGCGGCCATTACGACGGGCGCGAAGTCGTCGCTGCCGGCAAGGCGCTCAAGGGTGCCGTCCGCGCCTGAGCGGCGGGGCTGGGCCACGGTGGGCGACCCGCCACGCGCCGACGCGTGAGGGCGCTGCCATGAGCGAGGCGTTCACGCTGGCGGTCGATGCGATGGGTGGCGACAACGCGCCCGACATGGTCGTGGCCGGGCTTTCCACATCGGCCGAGCGCCACCCGGCCGCGCGGTTCCTGCTGGTGGGCGACGAGGCGCGTCTCGCGCCATTGCTGGCGCGGCATCGCCGGGCCGCCGGTGCCTGCACCGTCCGCCACGCCCCCGAAATGGTGGCCAGCGCTATGAAGCCGACGGCGGCGCTGCGGCTGCGCGGCACCTCCATGCGGCTCGCGATCGACGCGGTGGCGCAGGGCGAGGCGTCGGGCGTGGTCAGCGCCGGCAACACCGGGGCGTTGCTGGCGCTGGCCAAGATCGTGCTCAAGACGCTGCCCGGCATAGACCGCCCGGCGATGGCGGCGATCGGCCCGTCGGCGCGTGGCGACGTGGTGATGCTCGACCTCGGCGCCAACGTGCTGTGCGACGCGCGCAACCTGGTCGAGTTCGCGATCATGGGCGACGTGTTCGCCCGTACCGTGCTGGGCCTCACCGCGCCGAGCATCGGCCTGCTCAACGTGGGGTCCGAGGAGCTGAAGGGCGACGACCGGCTGCGCGAGGCGGCCAACACGCTCCGCCACAGCCACGTCGCCGCCCAGTTCCACGGCTTCGTCGAGGGTCACGACATCGCCGCCGGCACCACCGACGTGATCGTGACCGACGGCTTCACCGGCAACGTGGCGCTCAAGACCGGCGAGGGGGCGCTGCGGCTGATGGGCGGCCTGTTGCGACAGGTGTTCTCGGCCTCGCTGTCGGCGCGGCTCGGCTATCTGCTGGCGCGACCGGGGCTCGACCGGCTGCGCGAGTGGCTCGACCCGCGGCGCTACAACGGGGCCGTGATGCTGGGGCTGAACGGCGTCGTGGTGAAGTCGCACGGCGGCACCGACGCGCAGGGCTTCGCGCACGCCGTCGATGTCGCCATGGACATGGTGGTGCACCGCTTCAACGAGCGCATCCGCGAAGGCCTGGGCCGCATCGCGGCGCTGCCAGACGCCGCCTGATGCGAGCCGTGCTGGCCGGCGTCGGCGGCTACCTGCCGGAGACGGTCGTCACCAACGACGAGTTGGCGCGCACCGTCGCGACCTCCGACGCGTGGATCTTCGAGCGTACCGGCATCCGGCAACGCCACATCGCCCAGCCGCACGAGACCTGTGCCTACATGGCGACGCAGGCCGCGCGCGAGGCGCTGCGCGACGCCGACGCGGCACCCTGCGAGGTGGGTGCGATCATCCTGGCGACCGCGACGCCCGACCAGCAATTCCCGGCCAGTGCCCTGCGGGTGCAGGCGGCGCTGGGCGCCGGCGGTTTCGGCTTCGACCTGTCGGCGGCGTGCAGCGGCTTCGTCTACGGCCTGTCGGTGGCCGACGCGATGATCCGCGGCGGCCAGGTCCGCGGCGCGTTGGTGATCGGCAGCGAGGTCTACTCGCGCATCCTGAACTGGCAGGACCGCGCCACCTGCGTGCTGTTCGGCGACGGTGCCGGTGCCGTGTTCCTGCGCGCCGCCGAGGGCGAGGGCGGGGGCATCCTGTCGACGCACCTGCACGCCCAGGGCGCGTTGGGCGACCTGCTGTACATCGATGGCGCGGTGGGCCAGCCGGAGCGCTCCGGGCACCTGGTCATGAACGGCCGTGAGGTGTTCCGGCACGCCGTGGCGCACCTGGCCGAAGCGGTCGAGGAGGCGCTCGCGGCCAACGGCCTGCAAGCCTCCGACGTCGACTGGCTGGTGCCGCACCAGGCCAACCGGCGCATCATCGAGGGCGTGCGCCGCCGGCTCGGCCTCGACGGCGAGCGGGTCATCCTGACCATGGACCGGCACGCCAACACCTCGGCGGCGTCGATTCCGCTGGCGCTGGCCGACGGCTACCGCAGCGGCCAGATCCGTCGCGGGCAGTTGCTGCTGATGGAGGCGCTGGGCGGCGGGCTGACCTGGGGATCGGCGCTGGTCCGTTTCTGACCGGCTCGCGCCATGTCGACTACACGACGCCCAAAGGCTTGTTTTCAGTCATTTGTTGACGTCACGCGGTCGTGTTCATAGGGTTGGCGCATGAACACCGTGACCCGCGCCCACCTGGCCGAGACCATCTACACCGAGGTCGGTTTGTCACGTAACGAATCGGCCGACTTGCTGGAGACCGTGCTGGCCCGCATCTCGACCGCGCTGGAGGCCGGCGAATCGGTCAAGATCAGCGGTTTCGGCACCTTCTCGATCCGCCAGAAGGGCCGCCGCATCGGCCGCAACCCGAAGACCGGGATCGAAGTGCCGATCCTGCCGCGCCGGGTGCTGGTGTTCCGGCCGAGCCAGGTGCTCAAGGCGCACGTCAACCACATGGCGGTGCCGGCCTCGGACGGAGACGATGAATGAGCGATCCCGCGCCGGGCACCCCGACCGGCGCGGCCGAACCATCCGCTGACGAGGCCGAGCGGGCGCGGCCGAAGAAGGCGCCGAACGCCTTCCGCACCATCAGCGAGGTGGCCGACGACCTGCACATCCCGCAACACGTGCTGCGGTTCTGGGAGACCAAGTTTCCGCAGGTGAAGCCGCTGAAGCGCGGTGGCGGCCGGCGCTACTACCGGCCGGACGACATCGCCCTGCTGCGCCGCATCTCCGACCTGCTCTACACCCAGGGCTACACCATCAAGGGCGTGCAGCGCCTGCTGCGCGAGGGCGGCGGCCGGCTGTCCGACAACATCCCGCCACCAGCGCCGGAGGAACGTGAATTGACTGCCATGCCGGGCGAGCCCGACACCGACTTGCCCCCATCCCCTCCGCGCGAGGCCGTCCCGCCGGCCTACGACCGGGCACCGGACGCGCTGGCTGCCCAGGAGCGCGCCCGTCGCCTGCGCGCGGTGCTGGAGACGACGCTGGCCGAAGTGGAGGCGTTGCGCGCGTTGCTCGACTGAGTGGCGATTGCGGGACGGCGCCCGCACTGGTATGCCGTGGCACGGCCGGAGCGTAGCGCAGCCTGGTAGCGCATCAGTCTGGGGGACTGGGGGTCGTGGGTTCGAATCCCGCCGCTCCGACCACTTCGCCCAGAGCGGGCAGCATCACCAGAACGACGGCTTGGGCCGCGATCCCCTCCATCCGGCCGGTGAAACCCAACCGCTCCGTCGTCGTCGCCTTGACTGACACCTGGCCCGCGGTGACGCCCAGCAGGGCCGCCACCCGCGCGATCATCCCAGGCGCATGGGGGGCGATCTTCGGCCGCTCGCAAATCAGGGTCACGTCGGCGTTGCCGAACACGCCGCCGCGCGCCGCCAACCGCGCGACCGCATGGCGCAGGAAGCGAGCGGAATCGGCGTCGCGCCACTGCATGTCGCTGGGTGGGAAATGCCGGCCGATGTCGCCCTCGGCCAACGCGCCGTAGATCGCGTCGCACAGCGCGTGCAGCCCGACATCGGCGTCGGAATGGCCGGCAAGTCCTTGATCGTGCGGCACCTCGATGCCGCACAGCATCAACTTGCGGCCGGCTTGCAGGGCGTGCACGTCATAGCCCTGGCCAACTCGCGGCAACAGCGTCGGCATCGATCCCCCCATGGTTGCCCGGCGGCGGACCCTTGCCGCTCACGCGCTGGGCGTCAATCCGGGGCAGGCGTTGCGCATTGGGCAATCGATGGATAGTTTGCACATTCTATGAGCAATCCCGTCACCACCATGCAGCCGCGCCTGCGGCCGGTCGATCTCGGCGGCGGGGTGCGTCTGGAGCTGCCGGTCGTGCTGGCGCCGATGTCGGGCGTCACCGACCTGCCGTTCCGCCGCCTGGCGCGCGAGCTGGGAGCCGGCCTGGTGGTGTCAGAGATGATCGCCTCCAACGCGATGGTGCGCGAGAACCGCACCACGCTGCGCATGGCGGCGATGGAGGGGTCGCCGTCCTCGCTGCAACTGGCCGGCTGCGACCCGTCGGCGATGGCCGAGGCGGCGCGGATCGGCGTCGGCTGCGGCGCCGACATCATCGACATCAACTTCGGCTGTCCGGTGAAGAAGGTGGCGCTGGGACAGATGGCCGGCAGCGCCCTGATGCGCGACGAGGTCGCCGCCGCGCGCATCCTGAGCGCCACGGTGGCGGCGGTGCCCGGGCCGGTCACGCTCAAGATGCGCATGGGGTGGGATCACGCCTCGCTGAACGCGCCGCGGCTCGCGCGCATCGCCGAGGAGTGCGGCATCCGCCTGGTCACGGTGCATGGCCGCACCCGGCAGCAGTTCTACACCGGCAGCGCCGACTGGGCGTTCGTGGCCGAGGTGCGCGCGGCGGTCGGCATCCCGGTGATCGTCAACGGCGACGTCGTGACCGAGGATGACGCGCTGACCGCCCTGCAGCGGTCGGGCGCCGACGGCGTCATGATCGGCCGCGGCGCCTACGGCCGGCCCTGGTTCCCGGCCCAGGTCGGGCATTTTCTGCAAACCGGGGAGCGGCTGCCCGACCCATCGCTGGTGGACGAAAAAGCCATCCTGCTACGCCATTACGAGGCGATGCTGACGCATTTCGGCCGCGAATCGGGCAGCCGGGCGGCGCGCAAGCACGTCGCCTGGTATTCGCGCGGCCTGCCCGGCTCGGCCGAGTTCCGCGCCGCGGTGAACCGGCTGGCGGACCCCTGCGCGGTCGTGCGGCTGATCGATGCCTTCTACGATCCGCTGATCGAGCGTGGCGCCGGGCGCGCGCCGGTCCGCGAACCGCTGCTGGTCGAGGCCGCCTGAGTGGCGCGCGCCAGGTGTTGAAGGCTGCGGCGATCGGGGTGGTGGCGCGCAACTTCTTGCGCCCGGGGCCGGCACGACCGCCCGACCACGCGGCGCTGCTGTCGGCGTTGCCGAGCCCGGTCGTGCTGATCGACGCCGACGACCGTTTCCGCTTCGCCAATCCGGCCGCCGAGCAGTTCCTGGGCGTCTCGATGGCGCAGCTCGTGGCGTTGCGGCTGTGCGACCTGCTGTCGCCGGACAGTCCGGTGTTCCTGTTGATCGCCCAGGTGCGCCAGGGCGAGGCCACGGTGAGCGACCACGAGCTCACGTTGGACGGCCCGCGCCTGCACAAGGCGGCGGTCAGCGTGCAGGGCACGCCGCACGCGGAGGAGCCGGGCTCCGTGTTGCTCACCATGCAAGACGCCTCGGCCGCCAAGGCGCTCGATCGGCAGCTCACCTTCCGCTCGGCCGCGCGCAGCGTCACCGGCATGGCGGCGATCCTGGCGCACGAGGTCAAGAACCCGCTCTCCGGCATCCGCGGTGCCGCCCAACTGCTCGAAGGCAGCGTGGCCGAGGCAGACCGTGAGCTTACCGTGCTGATCCGCGACGAGGCCGACCGCATCCGTGCCCTGGTCGATCGCATGGAGGTGTTCGGCGAGCGCGCCATCGAGCGCGGGCCGGTCAACATCCATCGCGTGCTGGAGCACGTGCGCCGCCTGGCGCAGACCGGCTTCGCGGCGCATGTCCGCTTCACCGAGGCCTACGACCCGTCGCTCCCGGCGGTCTACGGCAACCGCGACCAGTTGGTGCAGGTGCTGCTGAACCTGGTCAAGAACGCCGCCGAGGCGCTGACCAACGCCGACCACATGGCGCCCGAGATCGCGCTCTCGACCGGCTTCCAGCACGGCATGTGGCTCTCGGTGCCGGGCAGCGACCGCCGGTTGCACCTGCCGCTGGTGGTGAGCGTGCGCGACAACGGCCCCGGCATCCCCGACGACATCCGGCCGCATCTGTTCGACGCCTTCGTCACCAGCAAGCCCAACGGCAGCGGCCTGGGGCTTGCACTCGTGGCCAAGATCGTGAGCGACCACGCCGGCATGATCGAGGTCGAGAGCCGTCCCGGCCGCACCGAGTTCCGGCTGCATCTGCCGATGCTGGCCGACGACGAAGATGGCTGACACGCCGCGCGCTGGATGGACCCGCCCCCGATGACGCTGCCAACCGTGCTGATCGCCGACGACGACCGCTCCATTCGGACGGTGCTGACCCAGGCGCTGGGACGATCCGGCTACCAGGTGCGAACCACGTCCAACGCCGCGACGCTGTGGCGCTGGGTCGAGGACGGCGAGGGCGATCTCGTGATCACCGACGTAGTGATGCCGGATGAGAACGGGCTCGACCTTATCCCGCGCATCAAGCGGGTGCGCCCGGAGCTGCGGGTCATCGTCATGAGCGCGCAATCGACACTGATGACCGCCGTGAAGGCGACCCAGCGCGGCGCGTTCGAGTATTTGCCCAAGCCGTTCGACTTGCGCGAGCTCCTGGCCGTGGTCGCCCGGGCACTGGCGGTGCCGAACGCCATGCCCGCCCTGCCGGCCGAGCCGCGCGACGCCGACGAGAAGTTGCCGCTGATCGGCCGCAGCACGGCGATGCAGGAGATCTATCGCACGATCGCAAGGCTCACCACGACCGACCTCACCGTCATGGTGAACGGCGAGAGTGGCACCGGCAAGGAGCTGGTGGCGCGCGCTCTGCACGATTACGGCCGCAGGCGGGGGGCCGCGTTCGTCGCCATCAACATGGCCGCCATCCCGCGCGAGCTGATCGAGAGCGAGCTGTTCGGCCACGAGCGCGGCGCCTTCACCGGCGCCACCAACCGCAACCAGGGCCGCTTCGAGCAGGCGCATGGCGGCACGCTGTTCCTCGACGAGATCGGCGACATGCCGCCCGAGGCGCAGACCCGGCTGCTGCGGGTGTTGCAGGAGGGCGAGTTCACCACCGTGGGCGGCCGCCAGCCGGTCCGCGCCAACGTCCGCATCGTGGCCGCGACCCACCGCGATCTGCGCCAGGCGATCCGTCAGGGCCAGTTCCGCGAGGATCTGTTCTATCGCCTCAACGTGGTGCCGATCCGCCTGCCGCCGCTGCGCGAGCGCACCGACGACATCGCCGACCTGGCACGGCACTTCCTGGAGCGGGCGCGCCTCGACGGACTGCCCGCGAAATCGCTCGACCAGGGTGCGATCGACGCGCTGCGGGCGCATCGCTGGCCGGGAAACGTGCGCGAGCTGGAGAACGTCATGCGCCGCATGGCGGCGCTGTGTGCCGACGAGGTCATCACCGCCCCGAGCATCGCGGCCGAGCTGGCCGACCCGGATGCCGGGCAGCCGGCGGCGCCGCGCGCCGCTACGGCGGCCGGCCTCGACGCGGCGGCGATGGAAGCGCCGCTGGCGGTCGCGGTCGAGCGCCACATCCGGCCCTTCCTGGCGGCGTGGCGCGATGGCACCGGGCCGTCCGACATCTACGAGCAGGTGCTGGCCGAGATCGAGCGGCCGCTGATCCGCATGACGCTCGCGGCGACCCGCGGCAACCAGATCAAGGCCGCCGCGATGCTCGGCCTCAACCGCAACACGCTGCGCAAGAAGATCCGCGACCTCGACATCTCGGTGGTGCGGGGCATCGCCTGATTCGGCCATGGCGCCGGCGATGGGCTATGCTGCGCCGTCATGAACGTGACCCACGATCCCCGCGACCTCGGCCCGGCACCCGCGCCGCACGTGACCCTGCCGGCGCCCGTGGGGGTTTCGCGCGCGCGCCGGCTGGCCGACATGCTGCTGGGCAAGGTGGTGACGCTGCTGCTGGCGGCGTTCGCCCTGGCGCTGGGCGGCGCCACCTTCGTGCTGCTGGCCGGCGGTGTGCGGCTGGCGGTGCGACCCAACGCCATCTTCGGGCTGGTGCTGGGCAACCTCGTGGTTCTGCTGCTGCTGGGCGCCGTGCTGGCCGGACGGTTGACCCGCGTCTGGGTGGAGCGTCGGCGCGGCTCGGCCGGCTCGCGGCTGCATGTGCGGCTGGTCATGCTGTTCAGCGTGGTCGCGGTGGTGCCGGCGATCGTCGTCGCGGTGTTCGCGACCTTCCTGTTCAGCGTCGGCATCGAGTCGTGGTTCAACGAGCGCGTCCGCGGCGCCCTGCACGAAGGCCTGGAAGCCAGCCGCGGCTATCTCGCGGAGCACCGCAACAACATCCGCGCCGACGCGCTGGCGATGGCCAACGACATCGCCCGCGCGGGCTTCATGCTGTCCGGCGACCCCAACAGCTTCGGCGCCATCCTGGCCAACCAGACCGGCCTGCGCGGGCTCGACGAGGCGGTGATGTTCGAGCCCGAGAGCGGCCGCGTGGTGGCCTCGGCCGGGCTGATGGGCGGCTACGGCGCCGAGCCACCGCCGAAATGGGCCACCGACCAGGCCCGCACCGGCGACGTCGCGATCGTCGACAGCGGCACCACCCAGAGCGTGCGCGCGGTGGTGGCGCTGAACTCGACGCCGCAACTGATGCTGATGGTGGGCCGCCCGGTCGACCCGGTGATCCTGGCGCACATGGCGCGCACCGAGGCGGCGGTCGCCGAATACGACCGGCTCGACGCGCACCGCTCCGGCCTGCAGGTGACGCTGGCGCTGATCTTCGCGCTGGTGGCGCTGCTGGTGCTGGTGGCCGCCGTGCTCATCGGCTTGGTGATCGCCAACCAGATCGCGCGCCCGATCGGCCAGCTCATCATGGCGGCCGAGCGGGTACGTGGCGGCGACCTCTCGGTGCGGGTGGTGGAGGCCGCGACGGGCGACGAGGTCGCGGGCCTGTCGCGCGCCTTCAACCGCATGACCGGCCAGCTCAGCGCCCAGCGCAGCGAGCTGCTCGACGCCTACGGGCAAATCGACAGTCGGCGCCGGTTCACCGAGGCGGTGCTGTCCGGCGTCTCGGCCGGCGTCATCGGGCTCGACGAGAGCGGGCGTGTCGAGCTGCCGAACCGCGCCGCGAGCGAGCTGCTCGGTGCCGACATGCTGGCGGCGATCGGCCGGCCGCTCGCGGAACTGGTGCCGGAGTTCGCGCCGCTGATCGAGGCGGCCCGAGCGGCACCCGAGCGCGCCGCCACCGCCGAGGTGCAGATCGGCCCCGTGGCGCGACGGCGCACGCTGCTGGTGCGGCTCGGCTCGGACCGCAGCGTCGGCGCCCGCAGCTTCGGCCTGGTCGCGAGCTTCGACGACATCACCGAGCTGCAATCGGCCCAGCGCAAGGCCGCCTGGGCCGACGTGGCGCGGCGCATCGCGCACGAGATCAAGAACCCGCTGACGCCGATCCAGCTCGCCGCCGAACGGCTGAAGCGGCGGTTCGCGCGCGAGATCACCTCGGACCCCGAGACCTTCACCCAATGCGCCGACACCATCGTGCGCCACGTCGGCGACATCGGCCGCATGGTGGACGAGT
>CAXTVL010000056.1:0-11227 GCA_964247515.1 uncultured Acetobacteraceae bacterium
GGCGCCGTTCCTCGACTACGCGGCCGGCGATTATTTCTGCGAACTGACCACGCGGCGGTCCGGCGACGGCGGCTCGGGCGACATCCTGCGCGCGCGCGTCGACACGATCGGGCTCGACGCGCTGCGGCTGCGCGCCGCGGCGGCGGAGAACGACCTGATCAATCTCGGCATCACCTTCACGGTGTATTCCGAAGCGAGCGCGATCGACCGCATCCTGCCGTTCGACTGCATCCCGCGCGTGCTGACCGCGACCGAATGGGCCACCATCGAAGCCGGGGTCACGCAGCGGGTGGCGGCGCTGAACGCCTTCCTGCACGACATCTACCATGCCAGGCACATCATCCGCGACGGCGTGATCCCGGCCGAGCTGGTGCTGGGCAACGCCCACTACCGGCCGGAGATGGTGGACTTCCCGGTGCGCTTCGGCACCTACGTCCATATCTGCGGCACCGACATCGTGCGCGACCGCAGCGGCGCGTTCCTGGTGCTGGAGGACAACGCCCGCACGCCCTCCGGCGTCTCCTACGTGATCGAGAACCGGCATTTGATGTCGCGCGCCTTCCCCGACCTGATGGCCGGGATGCGGCTGCGCCCGGTCGACGATTACGGCCGCCGGCTGCTCTCGGCGATGATCGAGATCGCGCCCGAGGGGGTGTCCGACCCGCAGATCGTGCTGCTCAGCCCGGGGATCTACAACTCGGCCTATTTCGAGCATGTGTTCCTGGCGCGCGAGATGGGCGTGCCGCTGGTCGAGGGCGCGGACCTGTTCGTCGACGACGACCGGGTGTGGATGCGCGTGACCGGCGGCAGGCGGCCGGTGCACACCATCTACCGCCGCATCGGCGACGACTTCCTCGACCCCACGGTGTTCCGCGCCGACAGCCTGCTGGGCGTGCCGGGGCTGATCCAGGCTTGGCGGCGCGGCCACGTCACGCTCGCCAACGCGGTCGGCACCGGGGTCGCCGACGACAAGGCGATCTACGCCTACATGCCGCGCATCATCCGCTACTATCTGGGCCAGGACGCGATCCTGCCCAATGTCGAGACCCATATCTGCCGCGAGCCGGAGGCGCTGGCGTACACGCTGGACCGGCTCGACCGGCTGGTGGTCAAGCCGGTGGGCGAGTCGGGCGGCTACGGCATCACCATCGGGCCGCGCGCCACCCGCGCCCAGCTCGACACGGCGCGCGCGGCACTGCTCGCCGAGCCGGCCAACTGGATCAGCCAGCCGGTGATCTCGTTGTCGGTGGCGCCGACCTTGACCGAGGACGGCATCCGGCCGCGCCACCTCGACCTGCGCCCGTTCGCCGTCACCGGGCGCGACACCTGGGTGCTGCCGGGCGGGCTCAGCCGGGTGGCGCTGAAGGAGGGCAGCCTGGTGGTCAACTCGTCGCAGGGCGGCGGCTCCAAGGACACCTGGGTGCTGGAAGACGCCCGCGCGCCATGAGCCGCGAGACGCCGCTGCTGGCGCGCTACGCCGAGAGCCTGTTCTGGATGGCGCGCTACCTGGAGCGGGTCGAGAACCTGGCGCGGCTGCTCGACGTCACCGAGACGTTCGAGAGCCCCGGGCGCGAGGCCGAGTCGTGGCTCGGCATGGTGCGGATCAACGCCGACGAGCGGGGCTTCGCGGCGCGCCACGACGAGCCGACGGCCGACGCGGTCAAGCGTTTCTACCTGCTCGACCACACCAACCCGACCGGCATCCCGGCCAGCCTGGAGGCGGCGCGCACCAACGCGCGCACGTTGCGGCCGCTGATCTCGACCGAGATGTGGATGCAGCTCAACGTGTTCCACCGCGACATGGTGGCGATCACCCCGGTCGAGCTGCAGGGCGACCGGCTGAGCCGGCTGTGTGCCCGCATCAAGGAGGGCGTGCAGACCCATACCGGCATCACCGAGGGCACCTTCTTCCGCGACCAGGGCTGGTTCTTCTACCAGTTGGGCCGGCTGATCGAGCGCGCCGACCAGACCACGCGCCTGCTCGACATCCGCTATCACCTGCTGGTGCCGCTGCAGGGCGGCGGCGAGGGCCCGAGGGTCGCCGAGCTCACGCAATGGGGCGGCGTGCTGCGCGCCGCGGCCGGCTATCACGCGTTCCGCCGGGTGGCGCGACCGGGCTTCACGCCCACCGACGTGGTGGCGTTCCTGCTGACCGACACGGCGTTCCCGCGCAGCGTCGGCCTGTGCGTCGACCAGATGGAGTGGATGCTGCACCAATTGCGCAGCCGCTACGGCCTGCGCGGCACGGTCGCGTCGCTGGAGCGGGTCGAGGAGTTGCGCGCCGGGCTGTTCGGCCGCGCCGTCGAGGACATCGTCGCCGACGGCTTGCACTCGTTCCTGGATGGGGTGCAGCGCGACCTGATCCAGTTGGCCAGCGAGATCGGCACCGCGTTCTTCCGCGACTGGCGCCCGCTCGCGGCGGGCGGCCAGCGGCAAGCGGCGGATTAGCCTCCGTCGCTTGCTGCCGCCTCAGGCCGCTTCGGCCAGGTCCTCGGCCATGCCGGCGCCCTGCTTGCGCAGCAGGTCGCGGTACGGCCCCGGCCGGTGCGCCAGCTCGCGCGGGCTGCCGTCGTCGATCACCTGGCCGTCCTTCATCACCACGATGCGGTCGAAGTTGCGCAGCGTGGACAGGCGGTGGGCGATGGCGATTACCGTCCGGCCCTGCATCAGGCTGTCGAGCGCCATCTGGATCGCCTGTTCGCTCTCGCTGTCGAGCGCCGAGGTCGCCTCGTCGAGCAGCAGGATCGGCGAGTCCTTCAGCAACGCGCGGGCGATGGCGAGGCGCTGGCGCTGGCCGCCGGACAGCTTGGTGCCGCGGTCGCCGACCATGGTGTCGAAGCCCTCCGGCAGCGCCTCGATGAAGTCGCGGCAGCGGGCGATCGAAGCCGCCGCCAGCACCTCGCTCTCGGCCGCGTCGGGCTTCGCGTAGCGGATGTTCTCCAGCACGCTGCGGTGGAACATCGAGATGTCCTGCGGCACGATCGCCACCATGTCGCGCAGGCTGTCCTGCTGCACGCGGGTCACGTCCTGCCCGTCGACCAGGATGCGGCCGTGCTCCACGTCGTAGAAGCGTTGCAGCAGCGCCAGCACGGTCGACTTGCCGGCCCCCGAGGCGCCGACCAGCCCGACCCGCTGCCCGGGCTCGATCGCGAGGTTGAGGTTGCGCAGGATCGGCGGGCGGCCCGGATAGGCGAAGGTGACGTTCTCGAACACCACCCGGCCGGGGCCGTGGTCCAGCACGCGGGCGCCCTCGACGTCGGGCAGCTCGTGCGGCACCAGCAGCGAGCCGATCGCCTCCTCGAGCCGCGCCACGTGCTGCGTGAGGTCGACCAGCGCCACCGCGAGGTCGCGCGAGCTGTGCAGGATGGTGAAGCCCAGCGAGCAGATCAGCACCAGGTCGCCTGGCGTCGCGTGGCCGGCCTGCCACATCACGACGCCCCAGCCGAGCAGGCCCGCGCACAGGATCGCGGTCAGCACGGCGTGGGTGAGGCGCAACTTCTCCATGTAGATCAGGCTGCGACGGCGGGCCCCCATCTCGGTGCCGATGCGCTCGGCGACGCGATTGCCCTCGCGCAGCGTGGCGCCGAAGGCGCGCACCACGCCCATGTTGCTGATGATGTCGACGAGCTCGCCGTCGACGGCGGCGGCGCGCCCGGCATAGTCGCGGTGCAGCGGGCCGCCCAGCTTGGCCAGCCGGTAGATCACGGCGGCCAGCGTGGCGCTGACCGCGATCATGCACACCGCCATCAGCGGGTTGACCGAGGCGATCAGGCCCAGCGAGACGATCACGGCCAGCGCCGGCGGCAGCACGTTCCAGGTGGTCGTGGTCTCGACCTGGAAGGTGGCGTTGGAGGTCGCGGTGATGCGCCCCGCCAGCGTGCCCGGCAGCCGCTCGGCGAAGTAGCTGGGGGCGTGGCCGGAGAGATGGTTGAACAGGTCGCGCCGCACGTCGCCGGTGACGGCCACGAAGGCGCGCGCCGCCATCCAGCCGCCGACGCGCCAGGTCAGGTTGTCGGCGGCGATCATGGCGCACAGCACGCCGAACGCGGCCCAGACCGCGCCGTCGCCGGCTCCCGGCCCGTGCGCCACGACGTCGATCAGCCGCTTGATGCCGTACTGGGTCGACACCGACGCCAGCACCGCGAGCGACACGGCGCCCACCACCACGAGATGCGCCGCCGAGTGGCCGCGCACGTAGTGCATCAGGAAGCCGAACGGCTTGGTGCGCTGCAGCAGCAAGGTCTTGGGCAGGGGAGGTGCGACCATGGCGGAAATCCTGCAAGAGGCGTTAACGGCCCGACATTGTCATCGCAATAAGGCTCAAATTGGGCCGTGGAGCGCCCCGCGAAAAATTTTCGCGGGCTTCGCCGCATTGCGGCATGACGCCCATTTTTCGCCACGTTCACCCGCTAATAAAACAATCACCAAGTCACGGCACCACCGCTCCTCGGTTCTTCGGGTCTTCGTCTCACCGCATCGAAAGGTCGGCTCCCATGCGCATCGCCCAGATCGCCCCTTTGTTCGAGGCTGTTCCACCGCTGCTCTATGGCGGGACGGAGCGCGTCGTCTCGGCGCTGACCGAGGAACTGGTGGAGATGGGTCATGACGTGACCTTGTTCGCCAGCGGCGACAGCGTCACTGCGGCGACGCTCGACGCCATACGTCCGCGCGCCCTGCGGCTCGACCCCGAGGTCAAGGATTGGGTTTCCTGCGTCAACCGCCAGGTCGAGCTGGTGCGCCGCCGCGCCCACGAGTTCGACGTGATGCACTTCCACATCGACTACTTCCCGAACTCGGTGATGACCCGGCAGTCGACGCCGTTCCTGACCACGATCCACGGCCGGCTCGACCTGCCGGAATACGGCGACGTCTACCGGCTGTTCCCGGAGGTGCCGATGGTCTCGATCTCCGACAGCCAGCGCAAGCCGCTGCCCGACCTCGGCTGGATCAGGACGGTGCTGCACGGGATGCCGGCCAGGAAGCTGCGCCCGACCACGCTCACGCCGAAGGCCGGCGAGGACGCCTATTTCGCCTTCCTCGGCCGCATCTCGCCGGAGAAGGGCATCGAGAGCGCCATCCGCATCGCCACCGCGGTCGGCATCAAGCTCAAGGTCGCGGCCAAGGTCGACGTCGCCGACAAGGTGTATTTCGAGACCAGCGTCCGCCCGCTGCTGGGCCATGACAACGTCGAGTTCATCGGCGAGATCAACGACGACCAGAAGCCGGAATTCCTCTCCAACGCCCAGGCGCTGCTGTTCCCGATCGACTGGCCGGAGCCGTTCGGCCTGGTGATGATCGAGGCGATGGCCTGCGGTTGCCCGGTCATCGCGCGCAACCGCGGCTCGGTGCCCGAGGTGATGGAGGACGGCGTCACCGGCTTCGTCATCGAGAACGACGACGAGGCGATCGCGGCGCTCGGTTCGTTGCACACGCTCGACCGCGCCACGGTGCGCCGCCGCTTCGACCAGCGCTGGACCGCGCGCCGCATGGCCGAGGACTACGTCGACGTCTACGAGGAGCTGATCGAGGCGCGCCAGCCCCGCCTGCGCGCCGTCGGCGACTGACGCCCGCCCGCGTCGCGTCGGCCACGGAACCCCGCAGGGCTATGCTGCGGGGTTTTCTGCGTTATCGTGACCCTTGCGCGAGGGGAATCGACATCGATGAGCCCAACGGACAGCGAACCCGATCAGACCACGGCCCGGGTCGTGTGGAACTACTATGTCGGCAACCTGACCCAGCAGGAGATCGCCGACCGGCTCGGCCTGACCCGGCTGCGGGTCAACCGCATCATCGGCCAGGCGCGCGCCGACGGCTCGGTGCGCATCGACCTGCGGCACAAGCTGGTCGAGTGCGTGGCGACGGCGGCGGCGTTGTGCGAGCGCTTCGGGCTGGTCAACGCCTCGGTGGTGCCGGCGCTGGAGGACGTGGCCGAGCAGCGCCGCGTCATCGGGGAGGAGGTGGGCCAGATGATCGACGCCCACCTTCGCGACGGCGGCGCGCTCGGCATCGGTTGGGGCCGCACCCTGCGCGCCTCGCTGTCGCGCCTGCCGCGCCGGGCACCCGGCGCGCGCGACGTGGTGTCGCTGATGGGCGGCCTGACCCGCGGCTCGGGCATCAACACGTTCGAGGTCTCCACCCAGTTCGCCGACGCGCTCGGCGCCGAGTGCTGGTATCTGGCGGCGCCGCTGTATTGCCCGAGCGAGGAGAGCCGGCGGATGATGCTGGCCCACGCCGAGCTGGCCGAGGTGATGCGCCGGGCGCGCAGCGTCACGGTGGCGCTGCTCACCTGCGGCGACATGTCGGCCAAGTCGCTGATCGCCAGCATGCCGATGGTGCGGGCGCACGAGGCGGAGCTGGAAGCGCTGGGCGCCGTGGGCGACCTGCTGGGATCGTTCCTGGACGCCAGTGGCACGCCGGTGCCGCACGCGCTGAACCGTCAGGTCATGGCGCTCACGCCGCCGGAGCTGAAGGCGGTGCCGGTCTCGATCCTCGCCTCGGGCGGCATGAACAAGGTGCCGATCATCCGCAGCGCGTTGCTGGCCGGCTACGTCAACCACCTCGTCACCGACGAAGGCTGCGCGCGGGCACTGCTGGACCACCATTGACGCTTGATCGGGCGCACCCGATCGGCGACTCTGAAATCGTAACGATTTTACCGACGGCCACGGGAGGCAGCGATGATTTCCGAGTTCGACGTGGAGATGGCGTACAAGTACATACTCGGCCGCCAGCCGGAGAACCGCGAGGTGGTGATGGAACAGGCGCTGTCGCACAATTCCGTCGACCAGCTGCGCAGGACGATGTTCAACTCGCCCGAGTTCCGTGAGAAGTTGAGCCTGCTCACCGACTAGCCGGCGCGTCCCGGCCATCCCTCACAAAGACCGCAGCGGCGGCCGGAGCGCTTCGTTGGACACCTATCTCGGCCTGGATATCGGGACGTCGTCGGTCAAGGCGCTGCTGCTCGACGAGCGTCAGAAATCGCTCGCGACCGGCACCGCCACCCTCGAAGTGACGCGCCCGCGTCCGCTGTGGTCCGAGCAGGACCCGCGGGATTGGTGGCGCGCGACCCAGGCTGCGGTGGCCGAGCTGCGCGCGGCGGCGCCGGACGCATGGGCGCGGCTGCGCGGGATCGGCCTGTCCGGCCAGCAACACGGCGCCGTCCTGCTGGACGCCGGCGGCCGGGTGCTGCGCCCGGCGATCCTGTGGAACGACGGGCGGAGCTGGGCCGAGTGCGCCGAGATCACCCGCCGGGTGCCCGACCTCACCGCGCGCTCCGGCAACATCGCCATGGCCGGGTTCACGGCGCCCAAGCTGCTCTGGGTGCAGCGCCACGAGCCGGAGGTGTTCGCCGCCACCGCGACCGTGTTGCTGCCCAAGGACTACATCCGTTTCCGGCTCAGCGGCGCCTATGTGTCCGACATGTCGGACGCCTCCGGCACGCTCTGGCTCGACGTCGCCGGCCGCCGCTGGGACGACGCGTTGCTGGCCGCGACCAACATGCGCCGCGGCCAGATGCCCGAACTGGTCGAAGGCTCGCAGCGTGGTGCCGAGCTGTCGCCCGAGCTGGCGCGGGAATGGGGGCTGCCGGCGCAACCGGTTGCCATTGCCGGCGGCGGCGGCGACAACGCGGCCTCTGCGGTCGGCATCGGTGCCGTGCGGACCGGCGACGGCTTCCTTTCGCTCGGCACCTCGGGCGTCTTGTTCGCCGTCTCGGACCATTACGTCTCGGCCCCGGAGCGGACGCTGCACGGCTTCTGCCACGCGCTGCCGGACCGCTGGCACGGCATGTCGGTCCATCTCTCGGCGGCGGCCTCGCTCACCTGGGTGGCGGAGATCGGCGGCCTGGGCCACGACATCGCCGGCCTCCTGGCCCGCACCGAGACCTGGGCTTCCGACCCGGTACGGTGCCGCAACGCGCCGCTGTTCCTGCCATACCTGTCGGGAGAGCGCACGCCGCACAACGATTCCGAGGCCAGTGGCCTGTTCGCCGGCCTGCGTGCCGGCCACGGCATCGAGGCGCTCACCTACGCGGTGCTGGAAGGCGTCGCGTTCTCGATGGCCGACGGGCTCGACGTGTTGACCAACGCTGGTGCCCGGCTCGACACCTGTCAGTTCGTGGGCGGCGGCGCCCGCAGCCGGTTCTGGGGGCAGATGCTGGCCGACATCATGGGAATCGAGCTGCAACTGCCCGAGGGCGCGGAGCATGGCGCCGCGTTCGGCGCCGCCCGGCTCGGGATGTTGGCGGCAGGGGCCGGCGGCGAAGCGGATGTTTGCACCCGCCCGGCGGTCCGGCATTCGTTCGCGCCGGGGCCGGATCGGCACGACGCCCGGCTGGCCCGGTTCCGGGCGCTCTACCCAGCCGAACGGGGTACCCGCGCCGCAGGCTAGGCCGCTGTGGCTTCGTGCGGCACGCCCTTCTCGGCGAGCAGCGTCGCCAGCTCGCCCGATTGGTACATCTCGGTCACGATGTCGCAGCCGCCGACGAATTCGCCTTTCACGTAGAGCTGCGGCACCGTCGGCCAGTTGGAGAACTGCTTCACGCCGTCGCGCAGCCCCGGCTCCTCCAGCACGTTCGCGGTCGCGAACGGCACGCCCATATGGGTGAGGATCTGCACCACGCGCGCCGAGAAGCCGCATTGCGGGAACATCGCGGTCCCCTTCATGTACAGCATCACGTCGTGGCTGCTGATCTCGGACTGGATGCGGTCGGCGACGGAGGCGCTCATGTGCGGTGATCCTTATTCGGGAGCGGAGGTTTGCAACGCGAGGGCGTGCAGCTCGCCCCCCATGCGGCCGCGCAGGGCGGCGTAGACGATCTGGTGCTGCTGCACGCGGGACTTGCCGCGGAACAGGTCGCTGACCACGGTCGCGGCGTAGTGGTCGCCGTCGCCCACCAGATCCTCGATGGTGACGTGGGCGTCGGGCAGGGCGGCCTTGATCAGCGCCTCGATGTCGTTCGCGGCCATCGCCATGACGCTGTCCTAGCTCGAAGGTTGATCCATCCAGGCGGGGAAGAACGCCGCGTGCGCGGCCCGCAACGCACCCAGCGATATGGTCGTGCCGTCGGGCAGTGTCAAATGCGGCGCGGCAGTGCTGCGCCCGAGCCGCAGCATCGGCACGCCGCCGGCGCGCAACCCGGCGGCGTCGCGCACCGCCAGCACGTAGCGCGCCTGGTCCTCGCCGAACCAGAAGCCGTGGTCGCCTGCGACCGCAAGTTCGATCCCGGTCTCGCCGGCCAACGCCATCTCGGCCAGCGCCACCAGCAGCCCGCCATCGGAGACGTCGTGGCAGGCCGCGACCTCTCCCGCCAGGATGCGGGCGCGCACGAAATCGCCGTGGCATCGTTCGGCCGCGAGGTCGACCGGCGGCGGCGCGCCGTCCTCGCGACCCGCCACCTCGCGCAGCCACAGCGACTGGCCGCGCCAGCCCTGCGTCTCGCCCACCAGCACCAGATCGAGCCCAGGCACCAGCGCCAGACCGACCGCGAGCGCCACGTCGTCGAGCACGCCCAGGCCGCCGATCGCCGGCGTGGGCAGGATCGCGCGGCCCTCGGTCTCGTTGTACAGGCTGACGTTGCCGCTCACGACCGGGAAGTCGAGCGCCACGCAGGCGGCGGCCATGCCGGCGATGGCGGAGGCGAACTGGCCCATCACCTCCGGCTTCTCGGGATTGCCGAAGTTCATGTTGTCGGTGATCGCCAAGGGGCGCGCGCCGACGGCGGTGAGGTTGCGCCACGCCTCGGCCACCGCCTGCATCCCGCCCGCCTCGGCGTCGGCGGCGCAGTAGCGCGGCGTGCAGTCGGTGGTCAGCGCCAGGCCGCGCGCCAGCCCTTCCAGCTTGACCACCGCGGCGTCGGCGGCGCCCGGCCGGCGCACCGTCTGGCCGCCCACGGTGCTGTCGTACTGGTCCCAGACCCAGGCGCGCGAGCACAGATCGGGGCAGCCGACCAGCGTCAGCAGCGCCGGCCCGATGCCCACCGGGTCGGGCACGTCCCCCAGCGCCGCCGGCTTCGGCGTCGCCCGGACCGGGCGGTGGTACAGCGGCGCCTGCTCGGCCAGCGGAGCGAGCGCGATGTCGGCCTCGGTGCGGCCCCGGTGCGTGACCACGATGCGCCCGGTGTCGGTCAGCCGGCCGATCACCGCGAAGTCGAGGTCCCATTTCTCGAAGATGGCGCGCGCCATGTCCTGCCGGTCCGGGCGCAGCACCATGAGCATCCGCTCCTGGCTCTCCGACAGCATCATCTCGTAGGCGCTCATCCCCGCCTCGCGCTGCGGCACCGCGTCGAGGTCGAGCAGCAAGCCGACGCCGCCCTTGCCGGCCATCTCGACCGAGGAGCTGGTGAGGCCCGCCGCGCCCATGTCCTGGATGGCGACGATGGCGTCGGTCGCCATCAGCTCGAGGCACGCCTCGATCAGCAGCTTCTCGATGAACGGGTCGCCGACCTGCACCGTGGGCCGCTTCTCCTCGCTGTCGGCGGCGAACTCGGCGCTGGCCATGGTGGCGCCGTGGATGCCGTCGCGCCCGGTCCTGGCGCCGACATAGATCACCGGGTTGCCGACGCCCGCCGCCGCCGACAGGAAGATGCGGTCGGCGCGGGCGATGCCCACGGTCATGGCGTTGACCAGCGGGTTGCCGTTGTAGGCGGGGTGGAAGTTGACCTCGCCGCCCACGGTCGGCACGCCGACGCAGTTGCCGTAGCCGCCGACGCCGCGCACCACGCCGTCGACCACGCGCCGCGTCGCCGGGTGCGAAGGGTCGCCGAAGCGCAGCGCGTTGAGGTTGGCGATGGGCCGCGCGCCCATGGTGAACACGTCGCGCAGGATGCCGCCGACGCCGGTGGCGGCCCCCTGGTACGGCTCGATGAAGCTCGGGTGGTTGTGGCTCTCCATCTTGAACACCGCGGCCAGCCCGTCGCCCACCGCCACCACGCCGGCGTTCTCGCCGGGGCCGTGGATCACCCAGGGCGCGGTGGTCGGCAACTGCTTCAACCAAACACGGGAGGACTTGTACGAGCAGTGCTCGGACCACATGACGCTGAACACGCCGAGTTCGGTGAGGCTGGGCACGCGCCCCATGATCGCCAGCACGCGCTCGTACTCGTCGCCGCTCAACCCGAAGCTGCGCGCCAAGGCGGCATCGACGATCATGCGGCGGCCAGCGCGTCGAACAGGAGGCGGCCGTCCTCGCCGCCCATCAACGGGTCGACCAGATCCTCCGGGTGCGGCAT
>CAXTVL010000057.1:0-11189 GCA_964247515.1 uncultured Acetobacteraceae bacterium
CACCCGGGACGAGCCGACCCGCGGCGGCGCCGGCGGCGCCAAGACCGAGAGCTACGCGCTGATCGAGGAGCTGGCCGCCGCCGGCAAGGCGGTGCTGGTGATCTCGTCCGAGCACCAGGAGCTGTTCGGCCTGTGCGACCGCGTGCTGGTGATGGCCGAGGGCCGCATCCAGGGCACGCTCGCTCCGCACGAATACAGCGAGGAGCGGCTGCTCACGCTGGCGATGACCGGGCAGGTCGCTGCGTCCTCACAACAAGCGAGCTTTGCATGAGCGCCGTCGCCGAGACCCTGCCGAAGCCGCGGCGCCAGCGCGTCGAGCTGGCCGAGCTGTTCCGCCGCTACGGCACCGTGGCGATCTTCGCGATCCTGGTTCTGGGGGCGACCTGGCAGTCGGACGCCTTCCTCACCCAGCGCAACCTGCTCAACGTGCTGCGCCAGGTCGCCCCCACCGGGATCATGGCGGTGGGCATGCTGTTCGTGATCCTGACGCGCGGCATCGACCTCTCGGTCGGCTCGCTGCTGGCGCTGGGCAGCGTCACCTGCGCGAGCTTCGTGGTGGGCGAGCACGGCACGGCACTGAGCGTCGCCGCGGCGTTGGGAGCCGGCGCCGGGGCCGGGCTGGTGACGGGCGTGCTAGTCGCCTACGCGCAACTGCCGCCGTTCGTGATCACGCTGGCGATGATGACGGCGGCGCGCGGGGTCGCGTTGATCCTGTCGAACGGCCAGCCGATCCTGATGGGCGACCCGGGCGAGGCGCTCACCGATTTCGGCTCGGGTTTCCTGTTCGGCGTGCCACAGCCGGTGCTGCTGATGTTCGCGGTCGTCATCGTGGCGGGGCTGGTGCTCACCTTCACCAAGTTCGGCCGGCTGGTGAAGGCGATCGGCTCCAATGCCGAGGCGGTGCGGCTGTCGGGCATCGCCGCGGCGCGTTACGTCATGGCGGTCTACGTGATCTCGGGGGCGCTGGCGGCGACCGCCGGGGTGATCAGCGTGAGCCGCACCGGGGTTGGCTCCGGCTCCACCGGCATGGGCGCCGAGCTCGACGTCATCGCCGCCGTTGTGATCGGCGGCGCCAGCCTGATGGGCGGGCGCGGCGGCGTCGTCAACACGCTGCTGGGGGCACTGGTGATGGGGGTGATCGGCAACATCATGAACCTCGCGGACGTGCCGGGCTACAACCAGCAGGTGTTCATGGGCGTCATCATCGTCATCGCCATGCTGCTGCAATACGGGACGCGGTGGCTGAAGCGGTGAGTTGACACGATGCGCGGGGACCTCACGCTTTCGATCGACGTCGGCACCGGCAGCGTCCGCGCGGCTCTGGTCGATCCGCGTGGCGCGATCCTGGCGATCGCGGCCGTCGAGCAACAGCAGGTGGTGCCGCAGTTCGGCTGGTCCGAGCAGTCGGTCGAGGGCTGGTGGACCGGCGTCGTGCAGGCGGTCCGCACGGTGCTGGACGAGGTGCCCGAGGCCGCCGCCCGGGTCGCGGCGATCTGTGCCTGCGGCCAGATGCACGGCACCGTGCTGGTGGACGCAGCCGGCCGCCCAACCCGCGAGACGGCGCCGCTGTGGAACGACAAGCGCACCGCCGGCCTGGTCGCGGCGTTCGAGGCGGCGCACCCCACCGCCGACTACTTGGCGCGTAACGGCAACCCGGCGACGCCGGCCTGGCCCGGCTTCAAGCTGGCCTGGCTGCGCGACCACGATCCAGACGCCTACCGCCGTGCCGCGCACGTGCTGATGCCCAAGGACTTCGTCAATCTCCGCCTCACCGGCGAGGTGGCGATGGACCGCGGCGACGCGTCCTGCTCGTTCCTGATGGACCCGGCCAGCGGCGCGTGGTCGGACGCGATGGCGGCGGCCCTGGGCGTGGGCCTCGACAAGCTGCCGCCGATCCGCGACGGGGTGGAGGTTCTGGGCCACGTGACCGCGTGGGCGGCGCGCGAGACCGGGCTGCTCGCGGGCACGCCGGTGCTGGTGGGCGGGGCCGACTATCCCATGGCGCTGTACGGGTCTGGCGCCTGCCGGCCGGGCCTCGCGTCGGACGTGACCGGAACCTCGTGCATCGTCACCGTCATCGCCGAGCGGCCGTTGCTCGACCCCGAGATCTGCAACGTCGCCACCGTCGAGGGGAATTGGGGGCCGTTCGTGCTGCTGGAGAGCGGCGGCGACGCGGTGCGCTGGGCGCGGCGGACGCTGCACGGCAATGCCGCCGGCTACGACGCGGTGGTGGCGCTGGCCGCCGGCGCCCGGCCGGGCGCGGACGCGTTGCTGTTCCTGCCGTACCTGGCCGGCGAGCGGCTGGGCCGGCACCGCAACGCGCGCGCGCAGTTCTTCGGCCTCGCGGCGGGTCACGGCCTGGCCGAACTGCACCGCGCCGTGCTGGAGGGGGTCGCGTTCGCCGCCACCCGGCACCTGCGCGTCATGGAGGCCGCCACCGGACGCAAGGTCGAGCGGGTGATCGCCTCGGGCGGCGGCGCCAAGACCGAGCTGTGGCTGCGCATCAAGGCCAGCGCCTACGGCGTGCCGATCCTGGTGCCGGCCGAGACCGAGTGCGGCGTGATCGGCTGCGCCGCGGTGGCGCAGACCGCCATGGGTCGCCACGCCAGCCTCGCCGATGCCGCCGCGGCACTGGTCCGCACCGCCGCCGAGGTCATGCCGGACCCGGCCTGGTCGGACACCTACGCCCGGATGCAGCCGCTGTTCGACCGCCTGTACCGGCACAGCCAGGAATTCTACGACGACCTCGACGCGCTCGTCGGCTGAACGGTCCGGGGAGGCCACCGGAGGTTGATCCTGCCAGGGTTCGACCTTACCGGGATTCGATCGCGCCGACGTTGGACGGGAACGCCAGACAGGCTCACTTGCGGCCCAGGAAGCCCACGACCGCCTGGCCGAGCGGGGCCGCGCATTCCTCCGGCAGCCAGTGGCCGCAACCGGGCAGCGACAGACCCTCGACCCGCGTCGCGTAGTGCCGGACCTGGTCCGCCTCCGCCGTGCCGAAGCCGCCATGGCCGCCGCCGCCGATGGCCAGGACCGGCACCGCGATCTTGGTCGCAGCCAACGGCAGGTCGCGGCGTTCGGTCTCGTTCAGCGCCCGGTAGTACTCGAACGCGGCGTGCAGGCTCTCCGGCTTGGCGTAGGAGCGTGCGTAGAGGTCCAGCAGCGCCGGCGTGAACGCCGCCTGGTTGGTGGCGTGGACCCTGATGAAGTGCTCGAAGAAGAACCGCTCCCGGCCGGTGATCAGCGTCTCGGCCAGGTGGTCGCCGGCGGCGAAGAAGCTGAAATGCCACACCAGCGACTCGCCCTGCGGCGTGAACGCCGGATAGCGATAGATGCTGGCGTCGGGGATGGGCGCCTCCATGTAGACGATGCGCCGTATGTCCGCCTGGTGCGCCACCGCCATCGGGTAGGTGTTCCAGATGCCGATGTCGTGCGCCACCAGGTCGAACTTGGCCCCGGGACTGACCTGCCTGGCGAAGTCGTAAAGGATCGCCGCCACGTCCTGCCCGGCATAGGAGCGGGGCGGGGCGGACAGGCCGAGGCCGGGCAGGTCGGGTGCCACGACGGTGTGGCCGCGGGCCAGCAGCGGCATGAGCTGGCGCCACTCGTACCAGGTCTGCCCGAAGCCGTGCACCAGCAGCACGAGCGGGCCGTGGCCGCCGGTGACGTAGTGCAGGCGCACTCCATCGATGTCGCGGAAGGTGCCGGTGAAGCCCGCAGGCAGCGGGAACTCCTCCGCGGGGGCCGGTTGCGCCAGGCCGGTCACTGGCGCGGCGACCGGGGCGGTTGCCAGGGCGAGCGAGAGGGTCAAGGCGAGACGCTTCAGGAGGTGTGTCATCGTGTCGTCTTCCGAGTTCGGGTGGCGGGACAGGCAGGGAGCCTAAGCGGCCGCGCGCGGGCCGGGCGGGAAGCCGCGTGCCTTGGCGCGCCAGGCGGTCGCCAGGGCGAGCAGGGTGGCGGCCAGCATCGCCCAGGGGAGCGAGCCGGTGCCGAAGCCCGCCAGCAACACGCCGCCGACCAGGCCGCCGCCCGCGATCGCCGCGTTCCAGACCGTCGTCACCATCGCCTGCGCCACGTCCACGGCCTCTCCCGCGGCGTCGGCCGAGGCGGTCTGCAGCAGCGTCGCGGCGCCGCCGAAGGCCAGGCCCCAGGCAGCGAAGGCGGCATAGACCACGAGCGGCCTTGTGCCGCCCACGATCAGCGCCGCCGCGACCGCCGCGAACCCCGACAGGCTCACGATGACCGACACCCGCAGCCAGCGGTCCACCAGCAGGCCCACAAGCCAGATCCCGGCTAGTGCCGCGACGCCGAACACCAGCAGCGCCAGATCGACCCGCGGACCCATCCCCGCTCGCGCCACGAACGGCGCCACGTAGGCGTACAGCATGTTGTGGGCCAGCATCCACGCCACGATGACGCCCAGCACGGGCCGGACCCCCGGGGTCAGGAACACCGTGCGCACGGACGATCGCCGGTGGGCGGCCAGGCCCGGCATGTCCGGCACCGTCCAGAGCACCCAGCCGACCAGGGCCAGCGTCGACGCCGACAGGGCCAGGAAGGCGGCGCGCCACCCGATGACGCCGCCGGCGAACGTGCCCAGGGGTACACCCAGCGACAATGCCGCCGGCGTGCCCACCATGGCCAAGGCCAGCGCCCGGCCTTGCAGCCGCGGCGCCACCATGCGCCTGGCGTAGCCCGCGATCATGCCCCAGGCGAGACCCGCCGAGACGCCGGCCAGAAACCGCGCCGCCAGGGTCAGGGCGTAGTCCGAGGAAAGTCCGGTCACGGTGTTGAAGACGAGCAGGCCCGCGATCGCCAGCAGCAGCACCGGCCGCCGGCGCCAGCCCTGCGTCGCGGCCGTGAGCGGGATCGCCGCCACCAGCGACCCCGCAGCATAGGCGGTGACGAGCTGCCCGGCCAACGCCTCGGAGACGCCGAGCCCGGCGCTGACCTGCGGCAGCAACCCGGCCGGCAGCGTCTCGGTCAGGATGGCGACGAACCCGGTCATTGCCAGGGCGAGCAGGCCGGCCACCGGCAGGCGGGTGGGTGTGGGAAGGCTGGCGATGGGAGGGGCAAGGCTAACGGCCCGGGTCTGCGACGCCGACATGGCGGACCTCGTAATTGGACTATTCGATCCAGAATGTTGGCGCCGCCGGCCGCTTGTCAACGACTTCCGGACCGACCATTTTAGAAGAGTTGCTAGGGGAGTCAGCATGGCACGAACCGGCCGCCCGCGCGGCTTCGACAGGGACCAGGCGTTGCAGCAGGCGATGCGGCTATTTTGGCAACATGGCTATGAATCGACGTCGCTGGCGCAGCTCAAGGCGGCGATGGGCGGCCTCTCGGCGGCGAGCTTCTATGCGGCGTTCGAGTCCAAGGAGGCGCTGTTCCGCGAAGCCGTGGACCTCTATCTGGCCACCCATGGGCAGGTCATGGCGCCGTTGGCCGACGCCGCGGTTGCGCCGCGCGCGGCGATCGAGCGATGCCTGCGCGCCTCGGTGCGGATGCAGACTGACCCGGCGCACCCGCTCGGCTGTCTGGTCGTCATCTCCACCGGCGCGTGGTCGCCGGAGAACGCGCATTTGCAGGCGGCGCTGGCAACGGAGCGTGAGCGCAACCGGGCCGGACTGCGCGCTTGCGTGCAACGCGCGCTGGACGCGGGCGAACTGCGCCCGGGCACCGACGCGCCTGGGCTCGCGGCGGCGTTCGGCGCCTTCCTCACCGGCCTGTCGGTGGAAGCGCGCGACGGGGTGCCCGCCGCCGCCCTGGACGCGGCGATCACCGAGTTGATGCGGCTGTGGGACCGGCACGCCGCCTGCCAGCCGCCGGCCGGCGATCTCCCGGCGGTGACGCCCGGCCGCGCGCCGCGCCGCGCTCACCCGACGCGCCCCGCATCCGGTGGAGCGACGTCGATCGTCTCGGCCCGGCCTATTTGATGATGCCGATCTTGCGGCGATCGGTCGTCAGCGCGACGGCGACGAGGATGCCGACCCCGAACAGGATGGCCTGCAAGGCCGGCCCGAAGCTCAGCACGACGGTGCCGAGGCGTACCGCGGCGACGGTCAGGCCGCCCATCAGGCCCGACCACAGGCCGCCGACGCCGCCGGAGATGGCGGTGCCCCCGACGACGACACCGGTGATCGTCGGCAACAGCAGGTTGTCCGCGAGCGTGGGCGCGCTGAAGCCGGTCTGCGCCACCAGGAGCAGCGCCGCCAGTGCGGCGCAGGCGCCGGAGAGCGCGAACACCAGGACGCGCACGCGATCGACACGCACCCCGCACAGCGCTGCGGCGGCTTCTCCGGCTCCGGTCGCGTAGATCCACCGGCCGAGGGGCGTGACGTGGAGCACGGCCGCAAGACAGCCATAGGCGAACCCGACCGTGACGACGCTGTCCGGCACGCCGAGCGTCGACCCCGCCAACCAGTCCAAAAGGGGATAGCTCCCGTCCACGGGTTGCGCCGCGGCTCCCGAAAGATGCAGCGCCAGGCCTGAGAAGATGCCAAGGCCACCGAGCGTGACGACGAAGGACGGGATCTGCGCCCGGGCGTGAACGTAGCCTTGCAGGCCGCCGAGGAAGGCGGCTGCGGCCACGACGGCGGGAATGCCGGCCGAGCCGAGCGGAGGCAGCCACAGGGCGGCCAGGATCGAGGACAGCGAGGCGAGCGCCGCGACCGAGAGGTCGATGCCGCCGATCAGGATCACCGGCGTGCTGCCCAGCACCAGGAGCAGCATCGGCGCGGCGGTGCTCACGGCCGAGGCCACGCCGCGAACGGAGAGGAATCGCGGATCCAGCATGGCGATCGCCACCACCACGCAGGCCAGCACCAGGGCCGGCACCGCAGCGCGCAACCGCGGCCGCAGGGCAGCGCCGGTCACGCCTCGCGGACGCGCGCCGCCCGGTCCGTCGTGGTCCGGCACCGCCTCGCCACGATCGGCGGGTCGGAGAGAACCGACCGGAAGAACGTCCATGCGCGTGGGCCTCCGTTCAAACCATGGCTTCGACGACCGCCTCGGGCGGCGGCTTGCATCGGGCGAGGCTGTCGAACCGGCGCGTCACCGCGCCATCGCGCAGCACGAGCACCTGATCAGCGAGCCCCAGCGTCTCTTCGAGCGTCTCCGCCACGAGCACGATGGCGACACCGCGGCGCGCGAGGTCCCGCATCGTCCGGTAGAGGTCGGCCTTGGCGCCCGGATCGAGGCCGCGGGTCGGGTGGTCGAGGATCAGCACCCGCAACCGCCCCGACAGCAGCCAGCGGCCGAGCACGACCTTCTGCTGGTTGCCGCCGCTGAGCGCGTCGATGCGCTCGCGCGGCGAGGACGCCTTCACCCGTAGGCGCCGCATCCAGGCCGCCACCGCAACCGCTTCGCGGCTTCGGTTCAGCAAGCCCGCGCGACCCAGATCGGGGCCGAACGCCAACGCCATGTTCTCGTGGATCGAGCGCCCCGCGACGATGCCCTCGACCTTGCGCTCCGCCGGGACGTAGCCGATCCCCCGAGCCACGGCATCGGCCGGCGAGCGCAGGACGACCGCCTTGCCGTCCAGACGTATCGCGCCCGACGAGATCGGCTCCGCCCCGAACAGGGCGCGGCAGATGGCCTCGGCACCCGACCCGGCGACGCCCGCCAGCGCCAGCGTCTCACCCTGGCGCAGCCGGAAGCTCAAATCCTCGAACAAGCCGGGCGCTCCCAGTCCTTCGACTTCGAGGCGAAGCGGCGCGTGGCCCGCGTCCGCCGCCCGCGCGTGCTCGGCATAGGTGTCGGTGTCCGCGTCGCGGCCGACCATCAGGCGGTAGAGCTCGTCCGGGTCGGTGTCCGCGGCCACCCGTTCGGCCACGCAGCGGCCGTCGCTGAGCACGTAGACGCGGTCCGACACGGCCAGCACCTCGTCCATCCGGTGCGAGACGAACACCACCGACGAGCGTTCCCGCAGCCGCCTGATCTGCCGGAACAGCGTCTCGGTCTCGGCGGCACCCAGCACCGAGGTCGGCTCGTCGAACAGCACGACGACCGGATCGGCGGTGCGCTCCTCGAGCGCCAGGACCTTGACCAGCTCGATCATCTGGCGCTGCGCGAACGACAGGTCCTCGACGATCGCACCGGGCGCGATCGCAAGGCCGATCTTCGCGAACTGGGTCCGCGCCTGGGCGTGCAGCTTGCGCCGGTCGTGCCAGCCGTGGCGGGTGGCGCCAGAGGCCCGGCCGAGGAACAGGTTCTCGGCGACGCTGAGATTCGGCAGCAGCGACTGCTCCTGATGCACCATGCCGATGCCGCAAGCCTCCGCCGCCAGCGGCGAGCCGAGGCGGACCGGCTTGCCGCGCAGGCTGACGCTGCCGGCGTCCGGCGCCTGCAGGCCGGCCAGGATCTTGAGCAGCGTCGACTTGCCCGAGCCGTTCTGACCGATCAGGCCCACGACCTCGCCGGCGCGCACGTCGATGTCGACCCGGTCGAGCGCCAGCGTGCCGGGGAAGCGCTTCTCCAGGCCGCGCACGGAGATGACGGCCGGGCTCACTTCACCACCCTGAGCCGGCGGCGCAGCCGCCAGGTGCTCGCCGTCACGGCGCCGACGATGGCGACCCCTTCCACCAGACGCTGCAGGTAGGGATTGGTGCCGTTCAGGACGAGGCCACTTTGCAGGACTTGCAGGATGAGCACGCCGACCGCGGATTGCAGCACGCCGCCGCGGCCGCCGCCGAGCGAGGTGCCGCCGATGACGACCGCGCTCACCGCCGGGAACAGCGTGTCCGTCCCGGCCGCGACGCTGCCCACGCCGAGGCGGGCCGAGGCCAGGACGCCGGCCACGCCCGCCAGGCCCGCCGACAGCACGAAGGCGCAGACCTTGTGCCGGTCGACCTTGAGGCCGGACAGTCGTGCCACCGCCTCGTTGCCGCCGATCGCGTAGCTCGCCCGGCCGAAGCCCGTCCGTTGCTGGACCACGACGCCCAGACCCAGCACCAGCAGCGCGATCCAGTCGATCGGGCTGACACCGGCCAGGTGGCCGAGCGCCAGCGCCAGCAAGCCCGGATACAGGATCTGCGGCTGGTGCGCCGGGTAGAGCGCGGTCGCGACGCCGAGGCCGATGAACCAGGTGCCGAGCGTCACCATGAGCGTGGGCAGCCGGAGTGCCACATGCAGCAAGCCGTTGGCCAAACCAAGCGCCAGCGACGCGAGCAACGCCACCGCCACGGCACCCCAGCCGAGATCGCGGGCGTTCTCGCTGTTGGCGACCAGCAGCGCCGTGGCCACGCTGGCCGTCGCCATCACGCCCTCGACCGACAGGTCGATGGAACCCTGCAGCACCACGAAGGTCAGGCCGGTGGCGAGGATCAGCGGGATCGCGCTGGCATCGAGCAGGGCGCCGGCATTGGCCGCCGTGGCGAAACCAGGGGTGGTCGCGCCGAACAGGACGCCCAGCGCGACCAGGACGGTGAGCGGCCCCCAGGCTTGCAGCCGCCGCGTGGCCGCGGGATGCCGCCTTGCCCCCGCCCCTCGCGGCGTCGCGCCCGCCGAGCTTGGGCCGGACAGCGCCGTGAGCGTCACCGGTTCGCGCCCGGCTGGATCGGGCCCGCCGACTGCGCCCAGAAATCGCGGCTGATCGCCGGATAGCCGAGTGCCGCCGTGTCGTTCTGGGTGGCGAGCGCCCGGTCCACGTTGTCGCGCGTGACGAGCATGGAGCGGAGATAGAAGTCGCGCTTCTCGTGCGGCAGCGACGCGACATCGAGCTTGCCGGTGGATGCGGCGTAGGCGAGCGCCAGCGACACCGCGCCCAGGTAGGCGCCGTCGGCGTAGGTGGTGCAGAGCAGGTCGCCCGACTTGATCCGCTCCAGGGCGTCGCGCGACCCGTCGGAGCCCGTGACCGGGATCTTGCCGTTGAGCCCCTTCTCCCGGAGCGCCGCGATCGCGCCGAGCGCCATCGCGTCGTTGGCCGCGTAGATGCCGGTGAGCCGGTCGCCGTACTTCGCGAGCCAGGTACGGGTGATCTGTTGCGCCTTGGTCTGGTCCCAGTCGGCGATCCGCACGTCGAGCAACGTGACGCCCGGGTTCTCGGCGACAGCCTTGCGCAGAGCGTCGAGGCGGCGCTTGGACGGCGGGTTGTCGGCCACTCCCCCGAGTGCCACGACGTTGCCCTTGCCGCCCATGGCGCGGACCAGGGCCTGCGCGTTCTGGTAGCCGCCGTCGAAATTGTTGAACTCGACGTGCGCGACCCAGTGACCTGAGGCGGTGTCCCAGGGATGGATGCCGTCGGGACGGTTCAGCACCGTGACCACGTAGGCGCCGCCCCGGTCCGCCCGCTGCACGATCGCCTTGGTGAAGGCGTTGGAGGCGGTGTCGATGGTGACTGCGCAGCCCTCGCAGCCCTGGCCGAAGATCGCGCCGAACTGCTCGAGATGCTTCTGGCCCTGGAACTCGCTGGCGAGGACCTGGAGGCTGCCGCTCACCGAGTCCGAGACGTCCTTGGCGCCGGTCACGAACCCCGACCAGTATTCGCTGGAGGCGCTGCCGATGCCGGCATAGAGCTGCGGCGCCGCGGCCCGGGCGTTCGGCCCGGCCACGATGCCGGTCAGCAGCGCCAGCATGGGCGGCAGCACGTGGGCGACAGACTTTCTCATTCGTTGTTCCCCCTTGCACGCGCTCGGTGGGCGAGCGCGCGGTGTTCTCGCTTCGTCGAAACCGCGTTCTAAAGCGATTTGATCTACAAGTCCAGGATTTGATATATCATGTCTCGAATGACAGCGCTGTCAAGACGTCTTGTATCGGCATGACCGATTGCGAAGCATGATGGTGACGCGATGACCCCGCTCGACAGTCCCAGGGCCGCCGGCCGGCCGCCCAGCCTGACCGAGACCGTCTACGAGACCCTGCGGGCCGAGATCCTCGCCTGTCGCCTGTTGCCCGGGCGCAAGCTGAAGATCCGCGAGCTGTGCGGCCGGTTCGGCGTGAGCCTGGGGGCGGTGCGCGAGGCGCTGTCGCGGCTCACGGCCGAGGGCCTGGTCGTGGCCGAAACGCAGCGCAGCTTCCAGGTCGCCCCGGTGTCGGCCGCCGACCTCGCCGATCTCACGCGCCTGCGTGTCGACATCGAGGGCCTGGCGCTGCGCTGGGCGATCGCCGCCGGCCAGCCGACCCGGCGCGGCTGAACGACGAGTGGGTCGGCTTGCACGACGCGTTCCACGCGGCCCTGATCGAGTCCT
>CAXTVL010000058.1:0-7538 GCA_964247515.1 uncultured Acetobacteraceae bacterium
GAAGTTGAACACGTGGCTCAAGCCGCCGATGTCGATGCCGCGCGCCGCCACGTCGCTGCAACAGAGCAGGCGGATGTCGCCGGCCTTGAATTTCTCCAGCGTCGCGAAGCGCACCGGCTGCGCCATGTCGCCGTGCAGCGAGCCCACCGAGAAGCCGTGCCGCGACAGCGACTTGAACAGGATGTCGACGTCCTTCTTGCGGTTGCAGAAGATCAGCGCGTTCTGCACGTCCTCGCTGCGGATCAGCCGGCGCAGCGCCTCGCGCTTGTCCTGCTCGGCCACCAGGGTCATGCGCTGGGTGATCGTCACCGCGACCGACGCCGGCTTGCTGACCGTGATCTCCTTGGGGTTCTGCAGGAAGGCGTCGGCCAGCCTGCGGATCTCCGGCGCCATGGTGGCGCTGAAGAACAGCGTCTGCCGGTTGGCCGGGAGCATGGCGACGATGCGCTCGACGTCGGGGATGAAGCCCATGTCGAGCATCCGGTCGGCCTCGTCGATCACCAGCACGCGGCAATCGGTCAGCAACATCCCGCCGCGCTCGAACATGTCGATCAGCCGGCCCGGGGTCGCGATCAGCACGTCGACGCCACGCATCAGCAGGTCCTTCTGGTCGGACATGCTCTCGCCGCCGATGATCAGCGCGTGGTTGAGCCGGAGGTGCTTGCCGTACATCAGGAAGTTCTCGGCAACCTGCAGGGCGAGTTCGCGCGTGGGCTCCAGGATCAGGCTGCGCGGCATCCGCGCCCGCGCCCGGCTGCCGGACAGGATGTCGAGCATCGGCAGCGTGAAGCCGGCGGTCTTGCCGGTGCCGGTCTGGGCGCAGCCGAGCACGTCACGACCCATCAGCACGTAGGGGATGGCCTGGCTCTGGATCGGAGTGGGCGAGGTGTAGCCCATCTCGGCCACGGCGCGCAGGATCGGCTCGGACAGGCCGAGCGGGGCGAAGCCGGATGGTGCTGCCTCGACTTCCTCGCTCTCGCCGCCCCCGGTTGCAGGGGCCTCGGTCGCGGACTCGGCCGCGAGCAGGAGGTCGTCGGCGTCAGGCGTCGTGTCGGACGGTGGGATGGTGTCGGTCAAGTTGCTGATGCTTCCGTGGCGCCTGCGGTGGACGTGCATGAGGGCACCGTGCCCTGGGCCGCAGCGTCGCCTGGTGCGGCATATCTGGAAAGACTTGCCCAAAGTCAAGGATAGCGTAGAGTTGATCGGCGATTTGCTCCGGTTTTCCTTGGCGACCATGATTTCTGGCGGCGTGGCGGTGCCACATTGCAGGCGCATCCGGGTGAGGCGACGTCCTATGAACACGCTTTCGAAATTGACGCTGGCTGTCTGCGGCGCGGCGACGCTGGCCGTGGCGGTCGCCCCGACACCGGCTTCCGCCTGGGGGCGTCGCGGCTACGGCGGGTTCGGCGGCGGCTATTACGGTGGCGGCTACGGCCGGGGCTTCGGCTATGGCCGTGGGTACGGATATGGCGGCTTCGGGTTGGGGTTTGGCTCCGGCGCCGTGCTGGGGTTCGGCCTGGGCGCCTTGGCGGCGCCGGCCTATTATCCGCCACCGGTGTATTACGCGCCGCCGCCGGTGGTGTATGCCGCGCCGCCGGTCTATCTGCAGGCCCCCGCCACCGTCGCGACGCCCGGCTCGTGCTATGCCGGCGCCTATGTCTGCCCGCTGACCGTGGCGATCCCGGCCGGCGCCCAATGCTATTGTCCCGGCCACGAAGGACGCGTCTTCGGCCGTGCCGGCTGACCCGCGGGTGGGGTCGGAGCAGGCGTCCGCGATCGAGGACTACGCGCTGATTGGGGACTGCACGACGGCGGCGCTGGTTAGCCGCAACGGCAGCGTAGATTGGCTGTGCTGGCCGCGGTTCGACAGCGCTGCGTGCTTCGCAGCCTTGCTGGGCGGCGCCGAGAACGGTCGCTGGAGCATCACGCCGGCAGCCCCGCCGTCCAGCATCCGCCGCTCGTACCGCGACGGCTCGCCGGTGGTCGAGACAGTGTTCCGCACGCGGGACGGCGACGTGGCGCTGATCGACTTCATGCCGATGAACCAGGACCGCTCCTCGCTGGTGCGTATCGTCGAAGGACGGCGCGGCCGGGTCGCCATGGAAATGGAGGTGGTGCTGCGGTTCGACTATGGCACCACCGTGCCCTGGCTGACGCAGTTGCCCGAGGGTGGCGGCTTCGTGGCCATCGCCGGCCCCAACATGGTCACGTTGCGCGCCGCCACGCCACTGCAGGGACGCGACATGCGGACCGTGGCCGAGTTCGCCGTGGCCGAGGGCGAGCGGGTCAGCTTCACGCTCACCCACCAGCCGAGCCACCTGCCGCCGCTGCCCGCGGTCGACGCCGACGCCGCGTTGGCCGAGACCGAGCGGCATTGGTCCGAGTGGTGCGCCAAGGGCCGTTTCGTAGGCCGCCACGCCGAGCTGGTGAAGCGCAGCCTGATCACGCTCAAGACGTTGACCTACGCGCCCACCGGCGGCATCGCCGCGGCCGCCACCACCAGCCTGCCGGAGAAATTGGGCGGCAGCCGCAACTGGGACTACCGCTATTGCTGGCTGCGCGACGCGACGCTCACGCTGTTCGCCTTCATGCATTGCGGGCTGTTCGATGAGGCGCAGGCCTGGCGCGACTGGCTGCAGCGCAGCGTCGCCGGCAGCCCCGACCAGATCCAGATCATGTACGGCCTGGCCGGCGAGCGGCGACTCGACGAGTTCACCGTGGCGTGGCTGTCCGGCTACCAGGGAGCGACGCCGGTGCGCGTCGGCAACGCCGCGGCCGGCCAACTCCAGCTCGACGTCTATGGGGAGGTGATGGACGCGCTGCACCAGGCGCGTGACGGCGGGTTGCAGAACACCGAGGACAGTTGGGACCTCGAAGTGGCGCTGGTCGATCACCTCGTCGAGGTCTGGATGCAGCCGGACGAGGGCATCTGGGAGACCCGCGGCGGGCGGCAGTTGTTCACCTTCTCGCGCGCGATGGCCTGGGTCGCGGTCGACCGCGCGGTCAAGAGCGCCGAACAATACGGTCTCGCAGCGCCGCTCGAGCGCTGGCGGGCGGTGCGCGAGGAGATGCACGCGACCATCTGCGAGCGCGGGTTCAGCAGCAAACGCAACAGCTTCGTGCAGGTGTTCGACGGCGACACGCTGGACGCCAGCCTGTTGCTGCTGTCGCTGACCGGCTTCCTGCCGGCGACCGACCCGCGTATCGCGGGCACGGTGGCGGCGATCGAGAGCGGGCTGATGGCCGAAGGCTTCGTGCTGCGCTACGACACCTCGGACAGCAAGGACGGCCTGCCGCCCGGCGAGGGCGCGTTCCTGGCCTGCAGCTTCTGGCTGGCGGAGAACTACTACATGCAGGGCCGCCACGCCGAGGCCAACGCCTTGTTCGACCGGCTGGCCGGGCTGTGCAACGATTTGGGCCTGCTCGCCGAGGAGTACGACCCGCGCGCGCGCCGCCAGGTCGGCAACTTCCCGCAGGCGTTCAGCCATGTGGCGTTGGTTTCCTGCGCCCTGCTCCTGGGCGCAGAAAACGGGCCGGCCGAGATGCGCGCCGCCTCCTGACCTACTCCGCGGCCGCCAGCCGGGCGGCACGCCGGCGGCGCGAGGGGCGTTGCAGCGCCAGGTAGACCACCGGCGTCGTGTACAGCGTCAGCATCTGCGAGACGATCAGCCCGCCACAGATGGCGATGCCGAGCGGCTGACGAAACTCCGCCCCGGTCCCGCTCGACACCGCGAGCGGCACAGCGCCGAGCAGGGCCGCCAAGGTCGTCATGATGATCGGCCGGAACCGCTCCAGGCAGGCCTCGTGGATCGCCTGCTGGGGCGTGCGGCCGTGGTGGCGCTCCTGCTCCAAGGCGAAATCGACCAGCATGATCGCGTTCTTCTTGACGATGCCCATCAGCAGCAGGATGGCGATGATGGCGATGATCGACAGGTCGGTGCGCGTGACCAGCAGCGCCAGCAGCGCGCCCAGCCCGGCCGAGGGCAGGGTCGAGATGATGGTGAGCGGCTGCGCCAGGCTCTCGTACAGCACGCCCAGCACGATGTAGATCGCCAGGAATGCCGCGCAGATCAGCAGCGGGATCGAGTTCAGGCTGTCCTTCAGGAACTTCGAGTTGCCGCCGAACTCGGTGCGGATGGTGGGTGGCATGTGCAGCTCGGCCGCCGCCGCCTCGACCGCCTTGAGCGCGTCGCCGGCCGCGACACCGGGGGCGTTGTTGAAGCTGAGAGTCGCCGCCGGGAACTGGCCCTGGTGCAGCACGCCGAGCGGCGCGGTGCCGCGCGCCAGGCGCACCACGCTGCCCAGCGGCACCTGCTTGCCGCCGCTGCCGCCCACGAAGATGCGGCCCAGGTACGAGGGGTCGGTCTGCAACTCGGGACTCGCCTCCAGCACCACCTGGTACTGGTTGCGCTGCGTGTAGATCACCGAGATCTGGCGCTGCGAGAAGGCGTTGGACAGCGCGTTGTCGATCGCGGCGACGCTGACGCCCAGGCGCGAGGCGGCGATGCGGTCGATCTTGACGTCGATCTGCGGTCCCGCCTTGTCCTGGTCGCTGCTCACGTCGGCGATCTGCTTGACCGTGCGCAGCTTGCCCTCGAGCCGGTTCGACCACGCGCGCAGCTCGGCCAGGTCCTGGTCGATCAGCACGAACTCGTTGGAGCCGCCGCTGCGCCCGCCGCCGCGCAAATCCTGCGCCGAATACAGGAACGTCTGCACGCCGCCGATGCGCGCGAGCGGCCCGCGCAGCCGGGCGATCACCGCCTCGGACGAGACGCCGCGCTCGGCCAGTGGCTTGAGCCCGAGCGTGAGCGTGCCGCGGTTCATCTGCGGGTTGAAGCCGGCGGTGCCGCCGATGTTGGAGCCGATGGTGGCGATCGCCGGGTCATGCATCAGCACGTCGACCACCGCGCGCTGGCGCGTCGCCATCGCCGCGAACGAGATGTCTGGGCTGGCCTGGGTGCTGCCCTGGATCAAGCCGGTGTCCTCGGTCGGCAGGAAGCCCTTCGGCACCACGGTGTACAGCCAGACCGTCAGCCCCACGGTGGCGACCGTCACCAGCAGCATCAGCTTGCGCCAGCGCAACGCCCAGTCGAGCGTGCGCTCGTACCAGCGCAGCAAGTATCCAAGCTCGCGCTCGATGCCGCGGTCGAGCCTGGCCCAGAGCGAGCGCCCCGCGGCCGGTCGGAACGGCTTGAGCAGATGGCCGCACAGCATCGGCGTCAGCGTCAGCGACACCGCCGCCGAGATGGCGATGGCAAGCGTCAGCGTCACCGCGAACTCGTGCAGCAGCCGGCCCAGGATGCCGCCCAGGAACAGGATCGGGATGAACACCGCGACCAGCGAGACGCTGATCGACAGCACGGTGAAGCCGATCTGCCGCGCGCCGCGCACCGCCGCCTGCATCGCGGTCTCGCCCATCTCCATGTGGCGGACGATGTTCTCGATCATGACGATGGCGTCGTCGACCACGAAGCCCACCGAGATGGTCAGCGCCATCAGCGAGAAGTTGTCCAGCGCGAAGCCGTACAGCCACATCGCGGCCAGGGTGCCGGCGATCGACAGCGGCACGGTGACGCCGGCGGCGACGGTGGGCACGGTGCGGCGCATGAACAGCAGCACCACCAGCAGCACGAGGGCGATGGTGACGACCAGCGTCTGCGTCACGTGGTCGATGCTGGCGCGGATGGTGGCGGTGCCTTCGGTGACGATCGACAGCTTGATCTCGGGCGAGATGTAGCTGCCCAGGCGCGGCAGCACGGCGCGCACGTTGTCCACGGTCTCGATGACGTTGGCGCCGGCCAGCTTGGTGAGCTGCAGCAGGATCGCCGGCTTGCCGCCGAACCAGGCGGCGACGCGCGCGTTGGCGGTGCCGTCGATCACGCTGGCGACGTCGGACAGCCGCGTCACCGCGCCGTTCGAGGTCTTGAGCACCAGCCGCTGGTACTGGCTGGCGCGGCTGATCTGGTTGTTGAGGCCGATCGTCTCGGCGCGGTCGCGGCCCTCGAAGCCGCCCAGCGCGCCGTCGACGTTGGCGGCGCGCACGGTGTTGTAGACGTCCTGGCCCGAGAGGTGGGTCGCCGCCAGCGCCGCCGGGTCGAGCCGGATGCGCACGGCGGGCTTGGCGGCGCCGTTGACCTGCACCTGGCTGATGCCGGGCACCTGGCTCAGCCGCTGCGCCAGCACGCTGTCGGCGGCGTCGTAGACCTGCGCCAGCGACAGCGTGTCCGAGGTCAGCGCGATGGTCATGATCGGCGCCTGCGCCGGGTTGAACTTGCGGAAATAGGGCCGCGTCGGCAGGTCGCCCGGCAGGTCCGAGGCCGCGGCGTTCAGCGCCGCCTGCACGTCGTGCGCGGCACTGTCGAGGTCGCGATTGACGTCGAACTGCACGATCACCGTGGTGGTGCCGGTGCCGCTGGTGGAGGTGAGTTCGCCCACGCCGGCGATCTCGCCGAGCCGGCGCTCCAGCGGGGCGGCGATGCTGCTGGCCATGGTCTCGGGGTCGGCCCCCGGCCGGGTCGCGAACACCACGATGGTCGGGATGTCGACGCTGGGCAGGGCCGCCACCGGCAGCGCCAGGTAGGCCACGGCGCCGGCCAGCAGCATCCCCAGCGACAGCAGGATGGTGGCGATCGGGCGGGCGATGAAGGGGGCGGAAAAGTTCACTCAGCCGGCACCCGCTCGCTCGTCGCCCGCCGCGCCACGCGCCGGCGCAGGCGCTCGAACGCCAGGTAGATCGCGGGCGTGGTGTAGAGCGTCAGCAACTGGCTGAGCAGCAGGCCGCCCACGATGGTGACGCCCAGCGGGAAGCGCAGCTCGCTGCCGGTGCCGCGCTCCAGCACCAGCGGCAGCGCGCCCAGCAGGGCGGCGGCGGTGGTCATCATGATCGGGCGGAAGCGCAGCAGGCAGGCCTCCTCGATCGCCGCCGCCGACGACAGGCCGCGCGTGCGCTCCGCCTCCAGCGCGAAGTCGATCATCATGATCGCGTTCTTCTTCACGATGCCCATCAGCAGCACGATGCCGACCAGCGCCACCAGCGACAGGTCGGCGCCCACCAGCATCAGCGCCAGCAACGCGCCGATGCCGGCCGAGGGCAGGGTCGAGAGGATCGTCACCGGATGGATCACGCTCTCGTACAGCACGCCCAGCACGATGTAGATGACCACGATCGCGGCCAGGATCAGCCACGGCTCGCTGGCCAGCGAACTCTGGAACTCGGCCGCGTCGCCGCTGAAGCTGCCGCTGACGGTGGCGGGCAATCCGATCTCGCGCTGGGCCGCGTCCACCACCTGCACCGCGTCGCCGAGCGAGGCGCCGGGAGCCAGGTTGAAGCTCAGCGTCACCGCCGGGAACTGCTGCTCGTGCGTGACCACCAGCGGCGCCGTGGTCTGGGTGATGCGGGCGATGGCCGAGAGCGGCACCTGCGGCGTGCTGGTGGTGCTGGCGGCACCCGTGGTGCCGCCGCCGGGGTTGGCGGTGCCGCCGAGGCTGGGGCCGGGGCGGCTGCTGGTGGCCCCCGCCCCGGCGCCGGGGGGGGGGGG
>CAXTVL010000058.1:7548-10568 GCA_964247515.1 uncultured Acetobacteraceae bacterium
GGGGCGGCCGGGGGCGCGGGGGGGGGGGTGGGGGGGGGGGGGCGCCCGGGCGCCCCCCCCGCCGGTGTTGCGGGTGCCGCCGAGGCTGGGGCCGGTGCTGCTGCTGTTGGCCCCGACCGCGCCGCCGGTCGCGGTCGCCGGGATGCGCAGGTCGCGCAGCGAGGCGGGGTCGCGCTGCCAGGACGGGTTGGCTTCCAGCACCACGCGGTACTGGTTGGACTGGCTGAAGATGGTCGAGATCTGGCGCTGGCCGAAGCTGTCGTAGAGCACGTCCTGCACCGACTGCATGGTGACGCCGAGCCGCATCGCGCTGTCGCGGTCGACGTCGATCTGGGTGCGGAAGCCCTCGTCCTGCTGGTCGCTGGCGACGTCGCGCAGGCGCGGGTCGGCGGCGAGCCGGTCCCGCAGGCGCGTGGCCCAACTCGCCAATTCGGCCGCGTCGGTGTCGACCAGGGTGTATTGGTACTGGGTGCGCGAGACGCGGGTGCCGATCTGGATGTCCTGCACCGCCTGCGTGTACAGCGACAGGCCGGGGATGCCGGACAGCTTCTGTTGCAAACGCGCCGCGACGACGGTGGCGCTGTCGGCACGCTGGCCGTGCGGCTTCAGGGCGATGGTGAGCCGCCCGGTGTTGGGCGTGGGGTTGATCTGCCCGGCGCCCACGAAGCCCACCACGTCGGCCACCGCCGGGTCTTGGCGCACGATGGCGGCGGCTTGCGCCTGCAACGCGGCGAGGCGCGAGATCGAGATGCTCTGCTCGCCCTCGGTCACGGCGACGATGACGCCGGTGTCCTGGGTCGGCAGGAAGCCCTTGGGGATCACCACGTAGAGCAGCACGGTGCCGACCAGCGTCGCGGCGGCGACCGCCAGCATCAGCGGCTGGCGCCGCAGCGACCATTCGAGCGTGCGCCGGTAGCCGCGCAAGGTGCGGTCGAAGCCGCGCTCGAACGTGCGCGCGACCAGGCCCGGACGCTCCTCCGCGGCCGGTCGCAGGAAGCGGGCGCACATCATCGGCGTCAGCGTCAGCGAGATCACCGCCGAGACGATCACCGCGACCGACAATGTCACCGAGAACTCGCTGAACAGCCGGCCGACCACGCCGGTCATGAACAGCAGCGGGATGAACACGGCGATCAGCGAGACCGTCAGCGAGACGATGGTGAAGCCGATCTGCGCCGCCCCCCGGTAGGCGGCCTGCATCGGGGGCACGCCCTGCTCGATGTAGCGCACCACGTTCTCGATCATGACGATGGCGTCGTCGACCACGAAGCCGGTGGCGACGGTGAGCGCCATCAGCGACAGGTTGTCGAGCCCGTAGCCCAGCGCCGCCATGACCGCGAAGGTGCCGATCAGGCTGAGCGGCAGCGCCACCGCCGGGATCAGCGTCGCCCGCCAGCTGCGCAGGAACAGGAAGATCACGCCGATCACCAGCACGATCGACAGCCCCAGCGTCCACTGCACGTCGGCCACGCTGGCGCGGATGGTCTGGGTGCGGTCGGAGACGATGGCGAGCGCGATGCCGGCCGGGATCGCGCGCTGCAACGCCGGCAGCGCCGCGCGCACCCGGTCCACCGTCTGCACCAAATTGGCGCCGGGCTGGCGCTGGATGTCGAGCACCACGGCTGGCTTGCCGCGATAGCTGGCGGCCACGCGGTCGTTCTCGACCCCGCCCACCACGCTGCCGACGTCGGACAGCCGGACGGCGGCGCCGTTGCGGTAGGCGACCACCAGGCCACGGTAGATCGCGGGGTCGGTGAGTTGGTCGTTGGCGCCGATCTGCACCGCCTGCCGGTCGCCGTCGAAGCCGCCCTTGGCGCCGTCGGCGTTGGCGGCGGCGACCGCGTTGCGGATGTCCTCCATCGACATGCCGTAGGCGGCGAGCCGCGCCGGATCGACCCGCACCCGCACCGCCGGGCGCATGTTGCCCTGCACGGTCACTTTGCCCACGCCCTCGATCTGCGACAGCTTCGGCTGCAGCAGGCTGTCGGCGGCGTCGCTGACCCGGTCGATGGTGACGGCGTCCGATTGCAGCGCGAGGGTCAGGATCGGCGTGTCGGCCGGGTTCACCTTGGAGTACACCGGCGGGTACGGCAGCGTCTGCGGCAGCGTGCCGCCGGCGGCGTTGATCGCCGCCTGCACGTCCTGCGCGGCACTGTCGATGCTGCGGCTCAGCACGAACTGCAGCGTGATCTGGCTGGTGCCCTCGCTGCTGATCGAGGTCATGGTGTCGAGCCCGGTGATCTGGCCGAACTGCCGCTCCAGCGAGGCGGTGATCAGCGTCGCCACGGTGTCCGGGCTGGCGCCCGGGAGCTGGGTCGTGACCTGGATGGTCGGGAAGTCGACCGAGGGCAGGGCCGCCACCGGCAACTGCCGGTAGCCGAGCAGGCCGCCCAGCAGCAGGGCGATCGCCAGCAGCGAGGTCGCGATCGGCCGCGCGATGAAGGTGGCCGAGAGGTTCACCCCTCGGCGTCCGCCGGCGCCGCGTGGCGCTTGTGCCGCGCGACCGGCGTGGCGCTGGGCACGGCGCCGGGAGGCTGTGCCACGGTGATCTTGGCGCCGTCGGTGAGCCGGGCGGCGCCGTCGACCACCACCTGCTCGCCCGGCTCCAGCCCGGACAGCACGATGCTGCCGGCCGGGTCCTCGTGGCCGATCTTGACCGCGCGGCGCTTCGCGGTCCGGTCGGCGTCGACCACGTAGAGGTAGGCGCCCTGCGGCCCGCGCTGCACCGCCACCGCCGGCACCACGGTCGCGTCGTGGTCGGTGCGGACCAGCAGCCTCGTGGTGACGAACGCGCCCGGCCACAGCCGCAGCTTCGCGTTGGGGAACAGCGCCTTCAGTTTCAGGGTGCCGGTGGTGGTGTCGACCTGGTTGTCGAGCACCGCCAACTCGCCGGTGTCGAGCGGCTTGAGGTCGGGCGCGGCGTCGCCGCCGAGCGGGTCGGCGGCCTGCGGCAAGGCCAGTACCTGCGGCGTGCCGGCGGCGATCGCCTCGCTCACCGCGCGCAGCGCCTGCTGCGGCAG
>CAXTVL010000058.1:10578-11158 GCA_964247515.1 uncultured Acetobacteraceae bacterium
ATCTGGTGCACGCCACCGACGGCAGCGCCGGTTGCGGCAGGGTGAACCCCACCGCGATCGGGTGCAGCGTGGTCAGCGTCACGATCCAGGTGGCGTCGGTGGCGTGCACCAGATTACCCTGGTCGACGGTGCGGATGCCGGCGCGGCCGTCGATCGGCGCGCGGATGTCGGTGTAGCCGAGCTGCACTTGCGCGGTGTCGATCTGCGCCTGGTCCTGCGCCACCTGCGCCCCCAGTTGCGCCACCATGGCGCGCTGGGTGTCGGCCTGCTGTGCGGAAGTATAGGCGCTGACCGCGAGCTTGGCGTAGCGGGCGAGGTCGGCGCGCGCGTTGGCGAGGTTGGCCTGGTCCTGGTTCTTCTTGGCGACCGCGGAGTCGACGCTGGCCTGGTAGGTGCGCGGGTCGATGCGCGCCAGGATGTCCCCCTTGTGGACGTCCTGGCCCTCCTTGAACCGCACCTCGACCAGCGTGCCGTCGACCTGCGCGCGCACCGTGACCGTGGCCGAGGCCTGCACCGTGCCGAGCCCGTCGAGGTAGATCGGCACGTCCCGCTTGCTGGCGGCGGCGACCAGCACCGGGAC
>CAXTVL010000059.1:0-10491 GCA_964247515.1 uncultured Acetobacteraceae bacterium
GATCCGGGGCCGGACGCAGGCCGGCCGGCGCCGGGTTCATGCCACCCCCGCGCGCAGCAGGTCGTGAATGTGGACGATGCCGACCGGGCGGCGGTCCGGGCCGGCCACGAACAGGGTGGTGATCGGGTGCCCGCCGGCGTTCATCGCGTGCAACGCCTCGGCGGCCAGCGCGTCCGGCGCGATGGTGCGCGGCGAGTGCGTCATCAGCTCGCCGACCCGGCGGGCGAGCAGGCCAGGCTCCATGGCGCGGCGCAGGTCGCCGTCGGTCAGGATGCCGACCAGACGGCCGTCGGCGTCGACCACGCCCAGGCAGCCGAAGCGCTTCTCGGTCATCCGCAGCAACGCCACGTCCATGGCGGTGCCCGGCTCGGCCAGCGGCAGCGCGTCGCCCACGCTCATCAGGTCGCGCACCCGGCGCAGCCGCGCCCCGAGCTTGCCGCCGGGGTGGAACGCCTGGAAGTCGGCCGGGCCGAAGCCACGGCGCAGCAACAGCGCCACCGCGACCGCGTCGCCCAGCGCCATCTGCATCGTGGTGCTGGTGGTGGGGGCGAGGCCCATCGGACACGCCTCGGCGGCGGCCGGCAGACGGATCACGCCGTCGGCGGCGCGGGCGAGGGAGCTGCCGGCGTTGCCGGTGACGGCCACCAGCGGCAGCGCGAAGCGGCGGCTGTGGGCGATGATATCGGCCAGCTCCGCCGTCTCGCCGGAGTTGGACAGCGCCAGCACCGCGTCGCCCGGCACCATCATGCCGAGGTCGCCGTGCGACGCCTCGGCCGGGTGGACGAACAGCGCGGGCGTGCCGGTCGAGGCGAGGGTGGCCGCGATCTTGCGCCCGACATGGCCGGACTTGCCCATGCCGGTCACGGCGATGCGCCCGGGGACGGCGGCCAGCAGGTCGAGCGCCCGCACGAACGCGCCGTCCAGCGACGCCGACAGCGCGCGCAGACCCGACAGCTCGGTCGCGAGCACGTCGCGCGCCACCGCGAGGTCATGCCCGCCTCGCGACGGGCATGACGCCAGCTCGGCCGGTTGCGGCGCCACAGCACTCATGCCGCCTGCTGTACGACCACCCCGACCGCCGGGTCAACGGCCCGGGCGGTCATGTGAGTTATGCCGTCGTGGCCGGGTTAATGCGCGAAGATGTCGGGGTCTTCCCAGCCGAGCAGGTCGAGCCGTCCGCGTGCCGGCAGGAAGGCGAAGCACGCCTCCGCCAGGTCCAGCCGCCCCTCGCGCTCCAGCAGCGCCCGCAGCCGCGCCCATAGCGCGTGCAGGTGCAGCACGTCGGAGGCGGCGTAGGCGAGCTGCTCGCCGCTCAGCTCGACGGCCCCCCAGTCGCTCGTCTGCTGCTGCTTGGAGATCTCCACGCCGAGCAGTTCGCGGCACAAATCCTTCAGTCCGTGGCGGTCGGTGAAGGTGCGCACCAGCTTGGCGGCGATCTTGGTGCACTTGGTGGGCGCCACGGTGATGCCCAGCGCGTGCTGCAACACGGCGACGTCGAAGCGGGCGAAGTGCATCAGCTTGGTGGTGGCGGGGTCGGCCAGCAGGCGCGCCAGGTTCGGGCAGTCGACACCGCGGCCGCCGAGGCTGCGCGGCACGATCTGCACCAGGTGCGCGTGGCCGTCGCCCGCGGACAGTTGCACCAGGCAGAGCCGGTCGCGCAACGGGTTGAGGCCCATCGTCTCGGTGTCGACGGCGACCACGGGGCCGAGATCGAGGCCGTCCGGCAGGTCGTGCCGGTGCAGGTGGATGGTGCCGCCGGCCATGAACTGCGTCACCTCGCCGCTAGGAAAACCGGCCGCCTGTAAGATGATGGTGCCCAGGAGAAGACTCGAACTTCCACGACATTTCTGCCACAGGTACCTGAAACCTGCGCGTCTACCAATTCCGCCACCAGGGCATCCGGTGCAGCCTCCGCCGTTGTCAGGCGGTGGGAGGCGGGCGTGTAACGCGCCCGTCTGGTGCCGTCAATCGTCTGTCGCGGCGCTGCTTGAGCGCGTCCGGTTCGCTCCCTACTAAGTCCTTCGTATGTTGCAGGAGTGGGCGATGGCGACGCGCAGCGTGGCGACGGTGTTCGGGGGCTCGGGCTTCATCGGCCGCTACGTGGTCAAGCGCTTGGCACAGGCCGGCCACGTGGTCCGCATCGCGAGCCGCAACCCCGAGCGGGCCGGGCTGCTGCGGCCGATGGGCGTGGTCGGGCAGATCGTGCCGCTGTACGCGGCGCTGTCGAACGCGGCCGACGTGGCGCGCGCGGTCGAGGGCGCCGATTTCGTGGTCAACCTGGTCGGCATCCTGAGCGAGCCACGCCCGGGCGACTTCCAACGCCTGCAGCAGGAGGGCGCCGGGCGCATCGCCACCGCGTCGGCCGGCGCCGGCGGGCGGCGACTGGTGCAGATGTCGGCGATCGGCGCCGATCCCGCCAGCCGCAGCCGTTACGCGCAGACCAAGGCGGCCGGCGAGCAGGCGGTGCGCGCGGCGGTGCCGGCCGCGACGGTGCTGCGGCCGTCGATCGTGTTCGGCCCGGAGGACCAGTTCTTCAACCGGTTCGCGGCGATGACCCAGTTCTCGCCGGTGATGCCGGTGATCGCCGGCGCCACCCGGTTCCAGCCGGTCTACGTGTGCGACGTGGCGGACGCGGTGATGGCCGGGCTCGCCCGGCCCGACGCCGCCGGGGGCACCTTTGAACTGGGTGGGCCGCGGGTGTGGACGTTCCGCGAGCTGCTGGCCTGGATCGTGGCGCAGACGCATCGCCGACGGCCGCTGCTGGCGGTGCCTCCGGGCCTGGCACGGCTGCAGGCGAGGGTGCTGGAAAAGCTGCCCGGTCGGCTGCTGACCCAGGACCAGCTGCTTCAGCTCAGCCGCGACAACGTGGTGACGGAAGGCGCCCCCGGCCTGGCCGAACTCGGCATCGCGGCGACCCCGGTGGAGCTGGTGGTGCCGCAATACCTGGCGCGGTTCCGCCCCGGCGGCGCGCGGCGCCAGCAGCCGGCGTAATAGGTCCGCACCGGACCTATTAATGCGCATACTGCAACGACTTATCGTGGACGTGTCGCGTCCGGGTTAAATTTATGGCATTGATTCTGCCGTAACGGCAGATTATGTCTCGCGCCCCGGATCGTTGTTTCCTACACCGTCGCGAACGCGACAGTTCGGAGTGCGCCATGGTCGAGCGGATGCTGCAATTCGTCAGTGTCGCCCAGCAGACGCCGGACAAGCGCGACGCCTCCGCGCGGCGCGCCGATTTCGGCGAGATCTACGAGGATTTCAGCGTGCCCCGCGCCAGCGAGCAGGCGGCGCGGTGCAGCCAATGCGGCGTGCCGTTCTGCCAGATCCACTGCCCGCTGTCGAACAACATCCCCGACTGGCTCAAGCTCACCGCCGAGGGACGGCTCGAGGAGGCGTACGAGCTCAGCAGCGCCACCAACAACTTCCCCGAGATCTGTGGCCGCATCTGCCCGCAGGACCGGCTGTGCGAGGGCAACTGCGTCATCGAGCGCGACTTCGAGAGCGTCACCATCGGCGCCGTCGAGCGGTTCATCACCGACACCGCCTGGGAGCGCGGCTGGGTCAAGCCGGCGCGGCCACGGCGCGAGCTGGGCCTGTCGGTCGGCATCGTGGGCGCGGGGCCCGGCGGCCTGGCGGCGGCCGAGCAGCTACGCCAGCTCGGCTACGCGGTGCATGTCTACGACCGCTACGACCGGGTCGGCGGGCTGATGATCTACGGCATCCCCAACTTCAAGCTGGAGAAGCAGATCGTGACCCGGCGCTGGAAGCTGCTTGAGGATGCCGGCATCACGTTCCACCTGGGCGTCGAGATCGGCCGCGACATGGGCTTCGACGAGCTGCGCCGCAGCCACGACAGCGTGCTGATCGCCACCGGCGTCTACAAGCCGCGCGACATCGGCGGCCCCGGCAGCGGCCTGGCCGGCATCGTGCCGGCGCTCGACTTCCTCACCGCCTCGAACCGGCAGGGCCTCGGCGACAGCGTGCCGGATTTCGACTCCGGGGCGCTCGACGCCCAGGGCAAGCACGTCGTCGTGGTGGGCGGCGGCGACACCGCGATGGACTGCGTGCGGACCGCCGTGCGCCAGGGCGCGGCCTCGGTGAAGTGCCTGTACCGGCGCGACAAGGCCAACATGCCCGGCTCGATGCGCGAGGTGGGGAACGCCGAGGAGGAGGGGGTGGAGTTCGTCTGGCTGTCCGCGCCCGAGGCGTTCCTGGGCGACGACCACGTGACCGGCGTGCGCGCGGCGCGGATGCACCTCGGCGCCCCCGACGCCTCCGGGCGGCAGTCGGTGCAGGCGGTCGCCAACAGCCTGTTCACCCTGCCGGCCGACCTGGTGATCAAGGCACTGGGTTTCGACCCGGAGGACCTGCCGGGCGCGTTCGGCGCCAGCGAGCTGGCGGTGAGCCGCTGGGGCACGCTGAGCGTCGATCACCGCACCTTCATGACCAGCCTGCCGGGCGTGTTCGCCGCCGGTGACATCGTGCGCGGCGCGAGCCTGGTGGTGTGGGCGGTGCGCGACGGGCGCGACGCCGCCGAACGGATGCACGCCTACATGCAGCAGAACGCTGCCGTCGCCATCGCCGCGGAGTGAAGCCAATGTCCGAGGATTTCGTCGCCGCCTGGAACGCCAACGCGGTGGCGCTGGCCGAGACCTACGACCCTTCCATGGAGCACGATGCCTGTGGCGTCGGCTTCGTGGCGGCGTTGGACGGCCGCCGGCGGCGCGACGTGGTGCAGGCCGGCATCGACGCGCTGCGCGCGGTCTGGCACCGCGGCGCCGTCGACGCCGACGGCAAGACCGGCGACGGGGCCGGCATCCACATCGAGATCCCGCAGGACTTCTTCGCCGCCGCGATCGAGCGCGGCGGCCACGCGGTCCGCCCGGGCGGCATCGGCGTCGGCCAGGTGTTCCTGCCCAAGACCGACCTCGGCGCGCAGGAGCGCTGCCGGCAGATCGTCGAGAGCGAGATCCTGGCGTTCGGCTACACCATCTACGGCTGGCGGCAGGTGCCGATCGACGTCGCCTGCATCGGCGAGAAGGCCAACGCGACGCGCCCCGAGATCGAGCAGATCATGATCTGCAACGCCCGCGAGGTGGACGAGGGCACGTTCGAGCGCGAGCTCTACATCGTCCGCCGGCGGATCGAGAAGCAGGCTATCCTGGCCGGCATCCCGGAGCTGTACTTCTGCTCCTTGTCGTGCCGCTCGATCATCTACAAGGGCATGTTCCTGGCCGAGAGCCTGGCCGAGTTCTACCCCGACCTGCAGGATCCCCGCTTCGTCAGCCGGTTCGCGATCTACCACCAGCGCTACTCGACCAACACCTTCCCGACCTGGCGGCTGGCGCAGCCGTTCCGCACGCTGGCGCACAACGGCGAGATCAACACCATCACCGGCAACGCCAACTGGATGAAGAGCCACGAGACCCGGCTCTCCGATCCCGAGCTCGACCCGTGGATGGACGACATCAAGCCGGTGATCCAGGGCGGCGGCTCCGATACCGCGACACTCGACAACGTGTTCGAGGTGATGGTGCGCGCCGGGCGCGACGCGCCGATGGCCAAGGCGCTGCTGATCCCGGCCAGCATCGGCCAGGACGCCACCATGAAGCCGGCGCACCGCGACCTGTTCCTGTACTGCAACGCGGTGATGGAGCCGTGGGACGGCCCGGCGGCGATCGCCGCCACCGACGGGCGCTGGGTGATCGGCGGGCTGGACCGCAACGGCCTGCGCCCGCTGCGCTACAGCGTCTCCCACGACGCCATGCTGGTGATCGGCAGCGAGGCCGGCATGGTCAAGCTCGACGAGACCAACGTCGCCGCCAAGGGCCGCGTCGGTCCCGGCCAGACCATCGCCGTCGACCTGGACAGCGGCCGCTTCTACGGCGACGAGGAGCTGAAGGACTTGCTGGCGGCGCGGCAGCCGTACGGCGAATGGGCCAAGCGCATCCGCCAGATCGACCACATCGTCAAGACCGACGCGCCGGAGCCGGTGCTGTACGAGGGCGAGGCGCTGCGCCGCCGCCAGCTCGCGGTCGGGACCACCGTCGAGGAGCTGGAGATGATCCTGCACCCGATGGTGGACGGCGCCGCCGAGGCGGTCGGCAGCATGGGCGACGACACGCCGATCGCCGTGCTGTCGGAGAAGTACCGCGGCCTGCACCACTATTTCCGCCAGGCGTTCGCCCAAGTCACCAACCCGCCGATCGACAGCCTGCGCGAGAGCCGGGTGATGAGCCTCAAGACCCGGCTCGGCAACCTCGGCAACGTGCTCGACGAGGACAGCAGCCAGTGCGACCTGCTGCAACTCGAAAGCCCGGTGCTGTCGAACGCCGAGTTCGCCGCCTTGCGCGCCACCCTGGAGCGCTCGGCCTGCGAGGTCGACTGCACCTTCGACGTGAGCGAGGGCGAGGCCGGGCTGCGCGCCGCGTTGGAGCGCATCCGCCGCGAGGCCGAGCACGGTGTCCGCGCCGGCTGCACCCACGTCATCCTGACCGACGAGGGCTTGTGCGAGACGCGCGCCGCGATCCCGATGATCCTGGCCACCGGCGGCGTCCACACGCACCTGGTGCGGCACTCGCTGCGCACCTTCACCAGCCTCAACGTGCGCAGCGCCGAGTGCATGGACGTGCACTACTTCGCGGTGCTGATCGGCGTCGGCGCCACCACGGTCAACGCCTACCTGGCGCAGGAGAGCCTGGCCGAGCGGCACCGGCGCGGCCTGTTCGGCGACCTCTCGCTCAAACAGGCGGTCGGGCGCTACAAGAAGGCGGTCGACAAGGGCCTGCTCAAGACGATGTCGAAGATGGGCATCTCGGTGGTGGCCTCGTACCGCGGCGGCTGCAACTTCGAGGCGATCGGGCTGTCGCGCGCCCTGGTCGCGGAGTTCTTTCCCGGGATGCAGTCGCGCATCTCGGGCATCGGCCTGGCAGGGCTGGCGCGCAAGGTGCTCGACCTGCACGCCCACGCCTGGACCGCCGACGTGCTGACGCTGGGTGTCGGCGGGCTGTACAAGCTGCGCCGGCGCGGCGAGACGCACGCCTTCGACGGCGGGCTGATCCACATGCTGCAGGAGGCGGTCGCCTCCGACAGCTTCCGCGCCTTCCAGCGCTACACCGAGGCGGTCCACAAGATGCCGCCGGTGGCGCTGCGCGACCTGCTCGACTTCCGCCGCGACAACGTGCGCGCGATCGACGTCGACGAGGTCGAGAGCGTCACGGAAATCCGCAAGCGGCTGATCGCCCCCGGCATCAGCCTCGGCGCGTTGAGTCCCGAGGCGCACGAGACCCTGTCCATCGCGATGAACCGCATCGGCGCCCGCTCGGACAGCGGCGAGGGCGGCGAGGACCCGGCGCGCGCGACACCGCGCGCCAACGGCGACAACGCCTCCTCGGCGATCAAGCAGATCGCTTCGGGACGTTTCGGCGTCACCGCCGAATACCTCAACGCCTGCCGCGAGATCGAGATCAAGGTGGCGCAGGGCGCCAAGCCCGGCGAGGGCGGGCAGTTGCCCGGCTTCAAGGTCACGGGACTGATCGCCCGCCTGCGCCACGCGACGCCGGGCGTCACGCTCATCAGCCCGCCGCCGCACCACGACATCTACTCGATCGAGGATTTGGCCCAGCTCATCTACGACCTCAAGCAGATCAACCCGACCGCTTCGGTGTGCGTGAAGCTGGTGGCGCGCAGCGGCATCGGCACCATCGCCGCCGGCGTCGCCAAGGCGAAGGCGGACGCCATCCTCATCAGCGGCCATTCCGGCGGCACCGGCGCCAGCCCGCAGACCTCGGTGAAATACGCGGGCCTGCCCTGGGAGATGGGGCTGAGCGAGGCGCACCAGGTGCTGATGCTGAACCGGCTGCGCCACCGCGTGCGGCTGCGCACCGATGGCGGCATCAAGACCGGGCGCGACGTGGTGATCGCCGCCATGCTGGGCGCCGAGGAGTTCGGCGTCGGCACAGCGTCGTTGGTGGCGATGGGCTGCATCATGGTGCGCCAGTGCCACAGCAACACCTGCCCGGTCGGCGTCTGCACCCAGGACGAGACGTTGCGGCAGAAGTTCTCCGGCTCGCCCGAGAAGGTCATCAGCCTGTTCAGCTTCATCGCCGAGGAAGTGCGCGTCATCCTGGCCGCGCTCGGCGCGCGCCGGCTCACCGACGTGATCGGCGCCACGCATTTGTTGCAGCAGGTGAGCCGCGGCTCCGTGCTGCTCGACGACCTCGACCTCAACCCGCTGCTGGTGCAGGCCGATGCCGGGCCGTACGCGCGCCATTGCACGCTGGAGGGCCGCAACGAGGTGCCGGAGACGCTCGACGCGCAGATGATCGCCGACGCGCGGCCGCTGTTCGAGCGCGGCGAGAAGATGCAGCTCCAGTACAACGTCCGCAACACCCATCGCGCCATCGGCACCAAGCTCAGCGGCGCCATCACCCGGCGGTTCGGCATGACCGGCCTGCAGCCCGGCCACGTCACCGTGCGGCTGCGCGGCAACGCCGGGCAGTCGCTGGGCGCGTTCGCGGTGCAGGGGCTGAAGCTCGACGTGCTGGGCGACGCCAACGACTACGTGGGCAAGGGCCTGTCGGGAGCGACCATCGTGGTCCGCCCGGCGCCGTCCTCGGGCCTGGCCAGCCAGGACAACACCATCGTCGGCAACACGGTTTTGTATGGCGCGACGGCGGGGCAGTTGTTCGCGGCGGGGCAGGCGGGCGAGCGGTTCGCGGTGCGCAATTCCGGCGCCGACGCGGTGATCGAGGGCTGCGGCTCCAACGCCTGCGAGTACATGACCGGCGGCACGGTGGTGATCCTGGGCGGCATCGGCGGCAATTTCGGCGCCGGGTTCACCGGCGGCATGGCGTTCGTCTACGACCCCGACGGCAGCTTCGCGGTCCACGCCAACCCCGACACGCTGACCTGGCAGCGCCTCGCCAGCGCGCATTGGGAGAGCGTGCTGCGCAACCTGGTGGCGCGCCACGCGCAGGAGACCAACAGCCGCTACGCGCAGGGCCTGCTGCACGAGTGGGACACCACGGCGCAGGCGTTCTGGCAGGTGGTGCCGAAGGAGTTCGTGCAGTACCTGCCGCACCGGCTGGACGACGAGGCGGAGGCGTTGCGCGCCTGAGGCGCCGTGGCGGGCGGGCGCTGGCTTTCGCGCCGGCCCGCTGCGAGGGTCACAGCCAGCCTCGCACCCGGAACCACACCAGCGGCGCCACCGCGCTGACCAGCATCAGCGCCAGCGCGTACTGGTAGCCGAAGGCCCATTGCAGCTCGGGGATGTTCTTGAAGTTCATCCCGTACAGGCTGGCGATGAAGGTCGGCGGCACGCCCACGATGCTGACCACGGTCAGCACCTTGATGATGTTGCTCTGCTGGATGCCGATGAAGCCCAGCGTCGCGTCCAGCAGGAACTGCACCTTGTTCGACAACTGCCCGTCATAGTCTGACAGCGAGGCGATGTCGGCGCGCAACGAGGCGAAGCGCGGGCGCTGCGCCTGCGGCAGCCAGTCGGCGGCGTTGGCCTCGACGAACGGCACGATGCGGCCGATGCCCAGCAGCGTGTCGCGCAGCCGCGACAGCAAATCGCCGACCCGGCCGATCTGGCGCAGCGCCGCGCGCAGCTCGCGGTCGGCCCGCGACGGCTTGCTGGCATCGGCGCCGAACACGCCGCGCGCGGCGGCGGCCAGCTCGTCCGCCGCGCGCGCCCGCCCGGCGGCGCTGCGGTCCACCACCGCTTCCAGCAGGCCCAGCAGCAGCTCGGCGCTGCCGCGCGAGGCAGCGGCGCCCGTGTCGGCGCCATTGCAGTCGCGGCGGAAATTGTCGAACGCCGGCAGCCGCGCGAAGCGCACGGTCAGCAGCCGGTCGCGGGTCAGCACGTAGCCCACCGGCGTCACGTGCGGCCCGCGCTCCTCGCGCACCACGCTGGGGGTGCTGAGATAGAGCGTCTCGCCGCGCCGCCGTAGCCGGCTCGAGGTCTCGATCTCGTTCAGCTCGGCCAGCGTCGGCACGTGCAGGCCGGTCAGCTCCGTGACCAGCCTGGCTTCGGCGTCGGTGGGGTCGAGCAGGTCGATCCACACGGCCGCCGGGTGTGGCGCGGCGGCGCCGTCGGGGGCGTCCGGGAAGGCTTGCAGCATTGACGAAATCCTCATGCCTTTCGGGAATACAGGCGCATGTGTATCTATCATGCCATGCCCCGCCAGCCCCGCGACGTGTTCGCCGCCCCCGTGCTCGTCACCACCACCGCAGAACTGGACGCCCTCTGCGCCCGATTGCGCCGCGAGCGCTTCGTCACCGTCGACACCGAGTTCATGCGCGAGCGGACTTACTGGCCCGAGCTGTGCGTGGTGCAGCTCGCCGGCACGGCGGACGTCGCCGTGGTCGACGCGCTGGCGCCGGGCATCGACCTCGCGCCGCTGGGCGCGTTGCTGGCCGACACGGCCGTGACCAAGGTGTTCCACGCGGCGCGGCAGGACGTGGAGATCTTCCTGCTGCGCT
>CAXTVL010000059.1:10501-11091 GCA_964247515.1 uncultured Acetobacteraceae bacterium
CATGGTGGCGGGTTTCGGCGACCAGGTCGGCTACGACGCGCTGGTGGCGGCGCTGGCGGGCGGTCAGATCGACAAGGCGCACCGTTTCAGCGACTGGTCGGCGCGGCCGTTGTCGCCGGCCCAAGTCGCCTACGCCGCCGCCGACGTGACCCATCTGCGCACCGCCTACGAGCGGCTGTGCGAGCGCCTGCAGCGCGATGGGCGGCTCGACTGGGTGGCTCAGGAGATGGCGACGCTGGCCGACCCGGCCACCTACCGGCCCGACCCGGAGACGATGTGGGAGCGGCTGCGGCCGCGCACCGGCAACCGGCGGCTGCTCGGCACCCTGCGCGCCGTCGCCGCCTGGCGCGAGCGCGAGGCGCAGCGCTCCAACGTGCCGCGCCAGCGGATGCTCAAGGACGAGGCGCGGCTGGAGATCGCCGCCACGGCACCCGGCACGGCGGACGAGCTGGCGCGCGTGCGCGGCATCAGCCGGGGCTTCGCGGACGGCCGCGGCGGCGCCTCGCTGCTGGCCGCCATCGCCGCCGCCCGCGCATTGCCCGATGACGCGCTGCCGGAGGCGCCGGGCGGGCGCGCCGGGCCGAAGCCCG
>CAXTVL010000060.1:0-10921 GCA_964247515.1 uncultured Acetobacteraceae bacterium
AGCGGGTTGAAGAACTCGAGCTTGAGCGCGAGGTCGGCGACCAGCCCGTCGGCGGCACTGAGTCGCGGCACGCGCACCATCGGGGTCGCGCCGATCACCTCCAGCACGCTGTCGTAGATGCGCCCGTGCGCGCGGGCGGGGCCGGCGTAAGGTGCGGGCGGTAGCGCCAACGGCGCGGGCGACTGGTCCATGCGGCATCCTAACCTATGTTTTAGCTCGATTCCGGGCGTCTTGCGGCGGTGTCCGTGCTAACACACTTGCGCAGGATGTGATTTGTGGACCGCCGTGGCGCAAGCCATGCCGGCGGAGGAGGGGCGGATGCTGGTGCGCAGGGACCGCGCGATGCTGGCCGTGGCGATCATGCTCGACGTGGCTTTTCACGGTGGCCGGGCGGCGACGGTGAGTGCGGCCGACATCGCCGAGCGCCTCGGCATGGCGCGGCGCGGCATGGAGCCGCTGTTGCAAGCGCTGTCGCGGGCGAGCCTGCTCGAGAGCGTGCGCGGGCCGCGCGGCGGCTACCGCCTGGCCCGGCCCCGGCGGGCCGTGGCGTTGCGCGACATCGTGGGGGTCGCCTGCGCCGACGACGTCGAAGGCGCCGACGGGCCGAGCGGCGGGTTGCAGGCCGCGGTGATCGATCCGTTGTGGCTCGAACTCGAAGCCAGCGTGCTCGGCTCGCTAAGGGCGATGACGCTCGACGACCTGCTGCGCCGCGCCGCCGCGGCGGGAATGCGACGTCCGGCGACCGAGCCGATCACCTTCGCCATTTGACCGCAAAAATCACGCGTTCCGGACGTGGTTCTTTCGACGTCCCGTTGAAAACAGTGCTTCTCGTCCAAATGTCGTGGCCGGCACTGCCGCGACGATAGGAGACAGCCATGGCGATCCAACTCGGCCAGACCGCGCCGGACTTCGAACAGGACAGCACGCAGGGTCGGATCAAGCTGCACGACTACCTGGCCGACTCCTGGGGCGTGCTGTTCAGCCATCCTGGCGACTACACTCCGGTCTGCACCACCGAGCTGGCAGAGGTGGCGCGGTTGCGGCCTGAGTGGGAGAAGCGGCACGTGAAGCCGATCGGCCTGTCGGTCGATCCGCTCGACAAGCACGCGGGCTGGGAGCGTGACATCGACGAGACGCAGGGCCAGAAACTCAACTTCCCGGTGCTGGCCGACACCGACCGCAAGGTGTCCGACCTCTACGGCATGGTGCATCCGGAGGCCAACGCCATGGTCACGGTGCGCAGCGTGTTCGTGATCGACCCAGCCAAGAAGGTCCGGCTGACCCTGACCTACCCGCCCAGCACCGGCCGCAACTTCGACGAGATCCTGCGCGTGATCGACAGCCTGCAACTGACCGACGCGCACAAGGTCGCGACTCCGGCGAACTGGGCCGACGGCAAGCCGGTCATCATCCTGCCCAGCCTGTCGGACGAGGACGCGAAGGCTCGCTTCCCAGGTGGCTGGAAGGAGCTGAAGCCATATCTGCGCATGGTGGACCAACCATCGCTGGCGCGCTGAGGGATCTGGTATGTCGCCTCCCGAGGGCATGACGGCGCCGCCGCCGGTCGCGAAGAAGCTGTCCGGCGTCGAGCGCCTCAAGACCGAGAGCCGCCACCTGCGCGGCCGGCTGGCGGACGAGCTGGCGGAGGGCGGTACGCAGGTCAGCGAGGATGCCTATAACCTGCTGAAGTTCCACGGCAGCTACGAGCAGCACGATCGTGACACCGCGACCGCGCGCAAGCAGCGGGGCGAGGAGAAGGATTACACCTTCATGCTTCGCGTCCGGATGCCGGGCGGACGGCTGACCGCCGCGCAGTACTTGGCGCTGGACGGGCTCGCCGATCAGTACGGCAACGGCACGCTGCGCATCACCACGCGCCAGGGCATCCAGTTCCATGGCATCGTCAAGGGCGAGCTGAAGCCCACCATCGCCGCGATCAACCAGACCCTGCTGACCACCCAGGCCGCGTGTGGCGACGTGGTGCGCAACGTCATGACCTCGCCGGCCCCGGTGCGCGACGCGGCGCACGCGCGGGTGGAGGACGACGCGCGGATGCTGTCGGCGGCGCTGTTGCCGGCCAGCCGGGCCTATCACCACATCTTCCTCGACGAGCCGGATGGCGACGTCGCCGAGGAGCACGAGCCGCTGTATGGCGACACGTACCTGCCGCGCAAGTTCAAGATCGGCATCGCCCTGCCGCACGACAACACGATCGACGTGCTCACCCACGATCTCGGCTTCGTCGCGGTGTTCGAGGGTGAGACGTTGCTCGGCTACAACGTCGCGGTCGGCGGCGGCCTGGGCATGACGCACAACCGCGCCGCCACCTTCCCGCGTCTGGCCGACTTCATCGGCTCGGTCGGCCCGGACGAGTTGCTGGCGGTGAGCGAGGCGGTGATCCGGCTCCAGCGCGACCATGGCGACCGAGGCGACCGTCGCCGCGCGCGGCTGAAATATGTCGTGGCCGACCGTGGCGTGCCCTGGTTGCAGGAGACGTTGGCCGGCTATTTCGGCCGCGCGCTCGATCCGGCACTGCCGATGCCGAAACTGGCGGTGCCTGAACTGCTGGGATGGCACGAGCAGGGTGACGGGCGGTGGTGGCTCGGCGTGCCGGTGCCATCCGGTCGCATCGAGGACCGCGAGGACACGGCGTTGCGCACGGCGTTGCGCGAGCTGATGGCGCAACGTGGGCTATCCCCGGTGATGACGCCGCAACAAGACGTGCTGCTGACCGACATCGCCGCGACCGACCGCGACGCGGTCGAAGCGACGTTGCGTGGCCATGGCGTCGTGCTGAGCGAGGCGCTGACGCCGCTCGAACGCTGGGCGCTCGCGTGTCCGGCGCTGCCGACCTGCGGCCTCGCGCTGACCGAGGCGGAGCGGGTGCGCGGGCCGATCGTGGCCGACATCGGCGCGGCGCTGGGACGGCAGGGGCTGTCCCAGGAGCGCATCAGCCTGCGCATCACCGGCTGCCCGAACGGCTGTGCCCGCAGCTACGCCGGCGACATCGGGCTGGTCGGCCGGGTGCCGGGCTCGTATGCGATCTATGTCGGCGGCGATTTCGCGGGAACCCGGCTGTCGTTCCGCCTGCTGGACCGCGTGCCGGAAGCGCAGCTCGGCGCGCGGCTCGAACCGCTGTTCGCGGCGTTCGCGGCCGGCCGGCGGGACGGCGAGGGGTTCGGCGATTTTTGCGACCGGACCGGCGTTGAGGCGCTGGCGGCGATGGCGGCGTAGGTCACGCCACATTGAGGCGATCCGTGCTGGCCGCCCCGTGGTCGCGGCGCCGCGCGACCGAAGCGGAGGACATCGATGGTAAAGCCTGAGCTCACGCGACGCGACCTGCTGGAGCACTCGGCCGCGGCGGCGCTGGCGGTGCCGGCGTTGGCTGGCGCGGCATGGGCGGCCGAGGTCGCGCCGCGACCCGAGACGAACGGCGTCATCGACGTCACGCTCCGGGTGAACGGGCGCGACCTCGCGCTGTCGATCGAGCCGCGGGTGTCGTTGCTCGACGCGTTGCGCGAGCAGGCTGGTCTGACCGGCACCAAGAAGGGCTGCGATCGGGGCAGTTGCGGCGCCTGCACCGTCCATCTCGACGGTCGGCGGGTCAACGCGTGCCTGACGCTCGCGGCGCGCTGCGAAGGGCGCGAAGTCACCACCATCGAAGGACTGTCCGAGGGCGGCGCGCTGCATCCGGTGCAGGCGGCGTTCCTGCGCCACGATGCCTTCCAGTGCGGCTACTGCACGCCGGGGCAGATCATGTCGGCCGCCGCGCTCCTGAAGGAAGGCCACACCCACGACGACGCCACGATCCGCGAGTGGATGAGCGGCAACATCTGCCGTTGCGGCGCCTATCCGCACATCGTCGACGCGGTGCGCGACACGGCGCGCGCTGGGAGCGCCTGAGATGCGCAATTTCAGCCTCGCCCGGCCACGCGACGTCACAGCCGCCATGGCGGGCCACGGTCCCGACGGCGCCTATATGGCCGGTGGCACCGACCTGATGCAGTTGATGAAGGACGACGTGGCGGCACCGGCCCGGATCGTCGACATCGAGGCCGGTGTCCTGCCCGATGCGGTCATGGCGGCGGGCGGCGGCCTGCGTATCGGCGCCGCCGCCAAGATGAGCGACGTGGCCGCGCATCCAGCCGTGGAGCGCGATTACCCGGTCGTGGCACAGGCGCTGCTGGCCTCCGCTTCGCCGCAGGTGCGCAACATGGCCAGCATCGGAGGCAACCTGCTGCAACGCACGCGTTGCGGCTATTTCCGCGACACGGGTTTCCCCTGCAACAAGCGTGTCCCAGGCTCAGGCTGCCCGGCGGTCGCAGGCGAGAACCGGCCGCACGCGATCCTGGGCGGCAGCGCCGAATGCGTCGCGACCAACGCGTCCGACCTCGCGGTGGCGTTGGTGGCGACGGACGCGACGCTGGAGCTGCACGGGCCGCAGGGCATGCGGTCGGTGCCGCTGGTGGACTTCCATGTGCTGCCCGGCGACTCGCCGCAGCGCGAGACGGTGCTGCGGCCGGGCGAGCTGATCGTGGCCGTGATGCTGCCGCAGGCGGCGTGGCTGCGGCGTTCGGCCTATCTCAAGGTGCGTGACCGCGCCACGTTCGAATGGGCCGTGGTCTCGGCGGCGGTGGCGCTGGACGTCGAAGCCGGCCGTATCCGCGACGCGCGGGTGGCGCTGGGCGGGGTCGGCACGAAGCCATGGCGCGCGCCGGCGGCGGAGGCGGCGTTGCGAGGGCAGTTGGCGGAGGCGGCCAGCTTCGCCGCCGCGGCGCGGGTCGCGGTCCAGGACGCGCGGCCGTTGCGCGAGAACGGGTTCAAGGTGGTTCTGGCGCAGCGTGCGATGACGCGGGCGCTGGCGACCTTGGTTTAGGAGCGCGACGATGGGTGCTATCGGCCAGCCGATCGACCGCCGCGACGGCCCCGCCAAGATCACCGGGGCGGCGCGCTATGCCGCCGAGTTCACCGTGCCGGGCGCGGTTCATGCGGTGCTGGTGCAGAGCACCATCGCGTCCGGCAGCGTCGTCGCCATCGACACCGCGGCGGCGATGGCGATGCCAGGCGTGTTGCTGGTGGTCACGCCCGACAACGCGCTGCGCCTCAAGGCGGACAAGCCGACGATGCAGGCGATCACGGCACCGACGTTGCAGGACCGCAGCGTAAGCTACAGTGGTCAGCACGTCGCCGTGGTAGTCGCCGACACGCTCGACCGCGCGCTGGACGCGGCGGCGCATGTCTCGGTGCGGTATGCGCCGGGCAGCGCCGTGGCGCTGATGGATCAGGCGCTCGACCGCGCCACCACGCCAAAGCAGTTCCGTGGCGGCGCGCGATCGCCCGATTCGAGACGCGGCGACGCCGACGCGGCATTCGCTGCCGCGCCGTTGCAGGTGGCGCAGCGTTTCGCCACCCCGATCGAGCACCACAACGCGATGGAGCCGCACGCCACCATCGCCCGCTGGGACGGCGACGCGCTCACCGTCTGGACCGCGACGCAGGGCATCGGCGGCGCGCAGAAGACGCTGGCCGGGGCGTTCGGCCTGCAACCCGAGCAGGTGCGGGTGATCTGCCCGTTCGTGGGTGGCGGCTTCGGAGCCAAGGGCAATTGCTGGCCGCCGGCGATCCTGGCGGCGATGGCGGCCAGGATGGTCGGCCGCCCGGTCAAGCTCGTGCTGACCCGCAAGCAGGTGTACACCTCGAACGGCTACCGCCCGCGCACGCGCCAGACGGTCAAGCTGGGCGCACAGCCCGACGGCCGGTTGACGGCGCTGCGCCACGACACAGTGTCGTCGATGTCGAGGGGAGATTTCGGCGAATATAGCGAGCCGGCCGGCTTGGCGTCAGAGATGCTGTACTCGGTGCCGAACAACGCCGTGAGCCACCGTCTCGTGGCCGTGCATCTCGGCTTTCCGACTTACATGCGCGCACCCGGCGAGGCGCCCGGCGTGTTCGCGCTGGAGAGTGCGATGGACGAGCTGGCGTACCAGGCCCGGATCGACCCGCTGGACCTGCGGGTGCGCAACTACGCCGACACCGACCAACACGACGACAAACCGTTCTCGTCCAAGAAGCTGCGTGAGTGCTACGCGCGGGGGGCGGAGCTGTTCGGCTGGTCCAAGCGCGGCATGGCGCCCGGCTCGATGCGCGATGGCCGCACGCTGATCGGCTGGGGCATGGCGACCGCGACCTACCCGATGAACCGCCTGCCGGCCAAGGCGCGGGTGCGGCTCGACGCGCAGGGCCGGGCGCTGGTGCAAGCCGGCAGCCAGGACATCGGCACCGGCACCTACACCGTGCTGGCGCAGATCGCCGCCGAGACCTTGGGCATCCCGATCGAGCGGGTGCGGGTGGAGCTGGGTGACACGCTGTTCCCGGCCGCGCCGGTCAGCGGCGGCTCGATGACGGTCGCGAGCGTCGGGCCGGCGGTGCTGGACGCCTGCCGCAAGGTGCGCGCGGCACCCGCCGACGAGATGGCGCGTGCCGGGTTCGTCGAGGCGGTGGGCGAGGCGAAGCCGGGCGACGAGAAGCGGCACGCCTCGTTGCACAGCTTCGGGGCACAGTTCTGCGAAGTGCGGGTCGATCCGGATTTCGGCGAGGTGCGGGTCTCGCGCTTCGTGGGCGCCTTCGACGCAGGGCGGGTGATGAACGCCAAGACGGCGCGCAGCCAGGCGATCGGCGGCATCGTCTACGGCATCGGCATGGCGCTGCTGGAGGAGACGGTGGTGGACCGCAACCTGGCGCGCATCGTCAACCCGAACGTCTCCGAGTACCTGATGGCGACCAACGCCGACATCCCGGACATCCAGACCGTGCTGCTCAGCGACCCAGACCCCACGAGCAACCCGCTGGGTGCGCGCGGCCTGGGCGAGCTGCCGATGGTGGGCGCCGCCGCGGCGGTGGCCAACGCGGTGTTCCATGCCACCGGCAAACGGGTGCGCGAGCTGCCGATCCGGCTCGAGGACGTGATGGCCTGACCGGCTGGCTTGGCCTAGGGTGGCCGCATATTCCGCGGGGCGAAATCCGATGTATTCCGACGTATCGTTGCTGATCGACGGCGAGTGGTGCGCCAGCGCCAGCGGCCGCGCCATGGACGTGCTCAACCCCGCGACCGGCGAGGTGCTGGGCCGCCTCGCCCATGCCGGGCCGGACGACCTCGACCGCGCGTTGGCCGCCGCTGCGCGCGGGTTCCAGTCTTGGCGCGCGACCGGCGCGTTCGAGCGTTCGCAGGTCATGCGCCGCGCGGCGGGGTTGTTGCGCGAGCGGGTCGATGCCGTGCATCGGCTGATGACCGCCGAACAGGGCAAGCCGCTGGCCGAGGCGCGGATGGAGACGCTGGGGGCGGCCGACACGATCGACTGGTTCGCCGAGGAGGCGCGGCGCAGTTACGGGCGGGTGATCCCGGCGCGCGCCGCCAACGTTTCGCAGATGGTGGTCCGCGAGCCGGTCGGGCCGGTGGCGGCGTTCAGCCCATGGAACTTCCCGATCAACCAAGCCGTGCGCAAGGTCGCGGCGGCGCTGGCGGCCGGCTGCTCGATCATCCTGAAAGGCCCGGAGGAGACGCCGGCGAGCTGTGCCGAGATGGTGCGCGCCTTCGTCGATGCCGGGGTGCCGAAAGGCGCGCTGCAACTGGTGTACGGCACGCCGTCCGAGATCTCGCAGCACCTGATCCCGCATCCGGTAATCCGCAAGGTGACTTTCACCGGATCGACCGTGGTGGGCAAGCAATTGGCGGCACTGGCCGGCCTGCACATGAAGCGGGCCACGATGGAATTGGGCGGCCACGCCCCGGCGCTGGTGTTCGACGACGCCGACCTCGACCAAGCGGCCAGCATCCTCACCGCCAACAAGCTGCGCAACGCCGGCCAGGTCTGCGTGGCGCCGACCCGGTTCATGGTGCAGGAGGGTGTCTACGAGCCGTTCCTGGAGCGCTTCACGGCGCAGATGCAGGCGGCCCGGGTGGGTGACGGCAGCGAGGCCGGCATTACCATGGGGCCGCTCGCCAACGAGCGGCGGGTGCCGGCGATGGAGGCGTTCATCGCCGACGCGGTGCAGCGCGGCGCGCGCGTCCACAGCGGCGGCAAGCGCATCGGCAACAAGGGCAACTTCTTCGAGCCGACCATCCTGACAGACGTGCCGCTCGACGCGCGGGTGATGAACGAGGAGCCGTTCGGCCCGTTGGCGATCGTCGGCCGGTTCGCTGGGGTGGACGATGCCATCACCGAGGCCAACCGGCTGCCCTATGGCCTCGCCTCGTACGCCTACACCCGCTCCGCCGCCACCGCGGCCAGTGTCGCGGCTCGGGTCGAGGCAGGGATGCTGGGCATCAACCACCATGGCCTTGCCCTGCCGGAAACGCCGTTCGGTGGCGTCAAGGACAGTGGCTACGGCAGCGAGGGCGGCTCCGAGGCGATCGAATCCTATCTCGTGACCAAGTTCGTGAGCCAGCTCACGGCATAGCCGGCGCCATCCCGCCCTGCCAGACGCGCACCACCCGCAACTCCGGGTCGAGCGCCACCAGATCGGCCCGGCCTCCAGCGCGCACGTAGCCCACCTCGTCGGTGCCGGCCGCGCGCGCCGGGGCCGAGGTCGCCATCCGCAGCGCGTGTTCGAGCGGGATGGCGCAGCCGGTGACGGCCAGGCGCACCGCCTCCGCCATGCACAGATGCGCCCCGGCCAGGGTGCCGGAGTCCAGGGTGAGGCGGCCCCGGTGCAGCCGGATCGTCCGCCCGGCCAGCGTGAAACGGTCGAGGTCCGAGCCCACCGTCGGCATCGCGTCCGACACCAGGAACAGCCGGTCCGGCCCCATCGCCCGGTAGGCGGCGCGGATCGCGGCGGGGGAGACGTGCAGCAGGTCGACGATGATGCCGGCCGCCGCCGCGTCGTCCGAGAGCGTGGCGCCGACCATGCCGGGCGCGCGCGAGCCGAACTGCGACATGGCGTTGAACAAATGGGTCACGCCATGGATGCCGAGCGCGAAGCCGGCGGCGGCCTGCTCGGCGCTGGCTTCGGTGTGGCCGGCGAACACCCGCACGCCGGAAGCGAGCAGCCGGGCCAGATGCGCGGGCTCGGTCTCCTCCGGCGCCAGCGTCACCAGCCGCACGCCGGCGCGCGGTGTCGCGAGCATGTCGGCATCGGCTTCGGTCATGGCGGTGATGCGTTCCGGCGGATGTGTGCCGGGACGCCTGATGGAGATGAACGGCCCTTCGATGTGCGCGCCCAGGATGCCCGGCACCGCCTGCGCCCGCGCCTCGGCCACGATTCGCAGCGCCGCGGCGATCTGCGGGCGGGGCGCGGTGATCAGCGTGGCGAGGATCGCGGTGGTGCCCAGCGCCGCGTGCGCGGCTGCGATGCGGCGCAGGCCGCCCACCGAGATGTCGTCGTTGAACAGCACGCCGCCGCCGCCGTTGACCTGCAGGTCCACGAAACCCGGGGCCAGCACGACATCGGGCGGCAGCGCCTCGACCTCGACGCCGGACGGCGCCCGCTCGAGCACGCGGGCGACACGGCCGGAGCCGTCCAGCAGCACGCAGCGCGGCCCGGTCAGGGTGTCGCCGTCGAACAGGCGAGAGGCGTGCAGGGCGATCATGGGGCGATCTCTGCCAAGGCGGCGCGCAACCGTCCACCATGACGCGCGAGCAATGCCCGCGCCGCGTCCGGCTCCAGGCCGCGAAGGGCCAGGATCGCGGTCTTGATGTGCTGGCCGCTATGCGCGAGCGCCTGCGCCGCCGCGTCGGGGCCGCAGCCGGCGATCTCCTGGACGATGCGCGCCGCGCGGGCGCGCAGCTTGGCGTTGCTCGGGCGCATGTCGACCATCAGCCCGTCATGGGTGCGGCCCAGGCGCATCATCAGCAGCGTCGAGAACAGGTTGAGCGCCACCTTCTGCGCCGTGCCGGCCTTGAGCCGAGTGGAGCCGGCGAGGATTTCCGCCCCGGTCGCGAGCAGGATCGGATGGTGGGCCACGGCCAGCAGACGGCTGCCGGGCGCGTTGGCGAGGCCGATGGTGAGCGCCGTGCCAGCCCTGGCGGCGGCGAGGCAGGCGCAGGTGTACGGCGTGCCGCCGCTGGCGGCGACCGCCACCACCACGTCGGTCGAACCCAGGCCCGCCGCCGCGGCACAACCCGCCGCCTCGTCGTCCTCGGCGCCCTCGACCGCGCTGACGAGCGCGCCGGGGCCGCCCGCCATCAGCAGCAGCAAACGCTGCGTGGGCCAGCCGAACGTCGGTGGCAGTTCGGCGCCGTCCTGGATGGCGATGCGTCCCGAGGTGCCGGCGCCGACATAGACCAGGCGGCCGGAAGCCCCGAGCCGCGCCGCCGCCGCCTCGACCGCGGCCTCGATCTCCGGCATTGCCTGTTCCAGGCTGGCGATTCCGGCGAGGTGCGACTCGACCATGGCACGCGACAATCGGCCCAGCGGCCAGGTTTCAATTCCTTTGTGCTGGCCACTGGACTGTTCGGTCTCGGCGGGAGAGAGGGTCATTGGGTCCAGTGCGGGCATTAGGTTTTGTTGAGGTATCGGCGAGCACTCGACCAAGTTCGAGTGCGTGGCGACAAATCTTTTGCACGAAACGGAAGTCATTGCTAGAAGCGGCAAACTTCGAGCGGTCCACGAATATGGCAGGCTCGGAAAGCACTCAGGAGCAAGGCTTCCCATGTCAAAGGCGTTCATTGCGGCGGTCCTGCAGGACTCGACCGGCCTCACCGGCACCGCGTCGACCAAGGCGGCGGGCGACCTCATCACCGAGATCGTCAAGAGCCTGAAGAAAGAGGGGCGCTTCACCCTGCCCAGCTTCGGCACTTTCATCGTGCGCAAGACCAAGGCGCGCAAGGGGCTGAACCCTCGTACCGGCGAGGCGATTCGCGTCAAGGCCGGCAAGACGGTGCGGTTCAAGGCGTCGCCGACGCTGAAGACCAAGGTGTAGCCT
>CAXTVL010000061.1:0-10849 GCA_964247515.1 uncultured Acetobacteraceae bacterium
CTCTCCAGCGACTGGCCCTCGGCATCGATGCCGAACTTCGCCTCGACCGCGGCGCCGATGAGCATCAGCGCCGCCGCCGCGACGTAGCCGCCCGCCACCTCCCAGGCGACGCCGCTGCCGATCAGCCGGCCGAACAGCCAGGGTGCCAGGATGCCGCCGGAGGCGGTACCGATGGCGTAGAACAGCGCCAACGCCAAGGCGCGTGTCTCCAGCGGAAAAATTTCGCTGGTGGTCAGGTAGGCCGAACTGGCGGCGGTCGAGGAAAAGAAGAAGATCACCATCCAGGCGATCGTCTGCGTCAGCGCCGTGAGCAGCCCCATGCCGAACAGCACCGCCACCGCGGCCAGCAGCACGCCCGAGACCGCGAACGTGCCCGTCACCATCCGCCGCCGGCCGATGCTGTCGAACAGCGGCCCTAGGATCAGCGGGCCGAGCAGGTTGCCCGCCGCCAGCGGCAGGATGTAGAGGCCGATCCGCACCGGGTCGACATGGTAGAAGCTGGAGAGCACCAGCCCGTAGGTGAAGAACACCGAGTTGAACAGGAACGCCTGCGCCACCATCAGCGTCAGCGCCAGCGCGCTGCGCGAGATGTTCTTGCCGCCCATGCCGCGCAGGATCAGCAGGAAGCCGAACCGCTTCTGCGGCCGCACCTTGAGCCTGCCCTCGGCTTTGGGCAGGCTGCCGCCGATCTTCTTCTCGATCTCGCTGGTGGTGCGCTCGGCATCCTCCTGGCGCGCGTGCGTGACCAGCCAGCGCGGGCTTTCCGGCACGAAGCGGCGCAGGAAGATGATGAAGAAGCCGAGGCTGCCGCCGATGCCGAACGCCAGCCGCCAGCCCAGGCCCGGGCCGACCAGCCTGCCCGACAGCAACAGCACCGAGGCGGCGGCGCCGACGATGGCGCCGCCCCAGTAGCTGCCGTTCACGATCATGTCGATCCGCCCGCGCAGCCGCGCCGGGATCAGCTCGTCCACCGCCGAGTCGATCGCCGCGTACTCGCCGCCGACACCGATGCCGGTGATCAGCCGGAACAGCGCGAACGACCAGAAATCCCACGACAGCGCCGTGGTCAGCACGCCCAGCAGGTAGATGCCCAGCGTCACGTTGAAGATCGCCCGGCGGCCGAAGCGGTCGGTCAGCCAGCCGAAGAACATGGCACCGGACACCGCGCCCAGCACGTAGAACGCCGCGACCGAGCCGATGTCCTGCGTGGTCAGCGCCAGCGTGTCGCGGCTTTGCAGGATCGGCCCCATCGAGCCGATGATGGTGACTTCCAGCCCGTCCAGCACCCAGGTGACGCCGAGCGCCGTCACCACCAGCAGGTGGAACCGGCTCCACGGCAGCCGGTCCATGCGCGCCGGGATGTCGGTCTCGATCTCGCCGTGCGCGGCGTCCATTCAGCCTCGCTCCTCGGCGATCGCCACGGCGGCGTGGACCAGCGCCAGGTGGCTCAGCGCCTGCGGCACGTTGCCCAGCATCCGTCCGCTGGCCGGGTCGACCTGCTCGTGCATCAGCCCGAGATTGCCGCCGCACGCGGCCACCATGCCGTCCATCTGCGCCGTCGCCGCCGCCCGTTCGCCGGCCAGCGCCAGCGCCTCGGCCAGCCAGAAGCCGCAGGCGGTGAACGTGCCCTCTTCCCGGTCCATCCCGGAATAGCGGTATACCAGCGCTCCCCGCGCCAGCTCGCGACGGATCGCCTCGCGCGTCGCGGCGACCCGTTCGCGCCTTTCGAAGCCGAACGGCGCAGCCAGCAGCAACGCCGCGTCCAGCCGCTCGGTCCCGGGATACAGGGTGTAGGATTGCTGCCGCTCGGACCAGCAATGCGCGTCGACCCAGTCGCGCACCCGGTCGCGTTCGCGCGCCCAACGCTCGGCATGGCTGGCGTCGATCTGCCCTTGGGCCGCCAGGCCCACCGCGCGGTCCAGCGCCGTCCAGCAGCCGATTTTCGACATCGTGTAGCGTTCCAGCCGCTCCAGCTCCCAGATGCCGGAATCCGCGCCGCGCCAGATGTCGGCGCAGCGGTCGGCGAGACCGGCCAACAGCCGCCGCGTCACCAGGTCGAGCACATGGCCGCGGTGGACGAACCAGGCCGCGATCTCGAGCACGTCGCCGAACATGCCGAGCTGCACCTGGTCGCGCGCCCGGTTGCCCACACGCACCGGCCGGCTGCCGGCGTAGCCCGGCAGATCGAGTTCTTCCTCGTCGGGCGCCAGCGCGCCGTCCAGCCGGTACATCGTGCGCAGCCGGCCGCCGTGGCGCAGCACCGTCGCGGTCAGCCAGGAGAACGCCGCCTTCGCCTCCTCGGTGGCACCGATGCGCAGGAACGCCTTGATGCTATAGGCGACGTCGCGCACCCAGGCGTAGCGGTAGTCGTAGTTCTTGTCGCCGCCGACGCGCTCCGGCAGGCTGGTCGTGGCCGCCGCCGCGATGGCCCCGCTGGGCGAGAACAGCAGCAGCTTGAGCGCCAACGCGCTGCGCCGGACCTCGGCCGCGTACTCGCCCTCGAACGTGAGGTTGTCGCACCACTCGCGCCACGCCTGGTCGGAGCGGTCGATGCGCCGGTCGATGGCGGCGATGTCCGGCAGGATCAGCGGCTCGTCGGCCGACGCCAGCAGCGCCGCCGTGTCGCGCGAACCGGGCGCCGTACGCAGCCGAGCCTCGACGCCGCGGTCGCTCTCGACCAGCCGCTCGACGCCGGCGTCGCTGCGCAACGCCAGCACCAGGCCGTCGACATGCAGCACGTCGCCATGCGGGCTGCCCTCGCGCCAGGCGTTGGCGCGGTCGAGCCGTCGTCCGACCAACACCTCGACGCGGAACTCGACATGCCCCGCGATGCCCTCGACCCGCCGCCCCAGCTCGCACCAGGGCAGGCGGCCGGAAATGCCGCTGTTGAGCGAGTCGGTCAGCCGCGCCTGGCCGCTCGCGGTGGTGAACACCTGCTCCAGCACGTTGCTGTCCGGCCGGTAGCGCCGCTCGACGTCGAACGCCTCGACCGGGGTCACGGCGAACCGGCCGCCGTGTTCAGGGTCGAGCAGGCGGTCGAACAGCGGGGGGCTGTCCATGTTCGGCACGCACCACCAGTCGATCGACCCGTCGCGGCCGACCAGCGCCACGCCGCGGCCGTCGCCCAGCGCCGCGTACTGCGCCAGCGGCAGGACGCCCGCGTCCCGCGAGGCTGGCGCGCGGGACGGGCGATCGCTCAAGGCAGGTGGTTGCCGCCGGTCACGCCATACACCTCGCCGGTGACGAAGCTCGACTCCTGCGAGGCCAGCAGGACGTAGATCGGCGCCAGCTCGGCTGGCTGGCCAGGACGCTTCATCGGAACCTCGGAGCCGAAATCGGGAATCTTCTCCTGCGGCTGCCCGCCGCTGGATTGCAGCGGCGTCCACACCGGGCCGGGGGCCACGGCGTTCACGCGGATGCCCTTCTGCGCCACCTGCTTGGCCAGCGCGTGCGTGAACGCGGTGATCGCCGCCTTGGTCGAGGCGTAGTCGAGCAAGCTGGGCGACGGCTGGTAGCTCTGGATCGAGGTGGTGTTGATGATCGTGGCACCGGGCGGCATGTGCGGCAGCGCCGCCTTGCACAGCCAGAACATCGCGGTGACGTTGGTGCGGAAGGTGGCCTCGAACTGCTCGGTGGTGAGGTCGGCGATCTCCTTGACCGCGGTCTGCTTGCCCGCGACGTTGACCAGGATGTCGATGCCGCCAAGGCCACTGCGCGTCCGCTCGACCAGGCTGTTGCAGAAACCTTCGTCGCCGATGTCACCCGGCAGCGCCACCGCCTTGCGGCCGGCCTCCTGCACCAGCTTGACGACTTCCTGGGCGTCGTTCTCCTCGCTCTGCAGGTAGTTGAGCACGAGGTCGGCGCCCTCGCGGGCGAAGGCGATGGCGACCGCGCGGCCGATGCCGCTGTCGGCGCCGGTGATCAGCGCCCGCCGCCCGGCCAGGCGGCCGAACCCCTTGTAGCTGTCCTCGCCGTGGTCGGGCCTGGGCACCATGTCCTGCGCCAGACCGGGAGCCGATTGCGGCTGGTCCTCGAACTTCGGCTGGGGATACTGCTTGATCGGGTCCTGCATGGCGTACTGGTTCATGACGGTCTTTCGGTTCGAACCATCCGCCAACGCCACTTGCTCCGAGGGGTTTTATCCCTGACCGCAACTAGCGCCGTGGCAGCGCCGCCATGATCGCGTCGGCGATCTGGTCGGGCGTGCCGGTATCCTCGACCTCGATCGGGTGCTCGTCAGGCCCCGGCTCCTCCAGTGTGGCGAGTTGGCTGTCCAGCAGGCTGGCCGGCATGAAGTGCCCGCGCCGGTTGGCCAGCCGTTCGTGCAACAACTCGGGGGTCGCGTGCAGGTAGACGATCCGCACGCCGGGACGGCGGGCGACCAGCCGGTCGCGATAGGCGCGCTTCAACGCCGAACACGTCACGATCCCTGCCCCGTCATCCGCCAGCCGGGCGCCGATCCAGGTCGCGACGGCGTCGAGCCAGGGCCAGCGGTCGGCGTCGTCGAGCGGGATGTCGGCGTGCATCTTGGCCACGTTGGCCGCCGGGTGCAGGTCGTCGCCCTCCTGGAACGGCCAGCCGAGCCGGGCGTCGAGCGCCTCGGCCACCGTGGTCTTGCCGCTGCCGGACACGCCCATGACAATGAGCACCTGCTTCTTGATCGCGGCCCCGTCGCTCACGCCAGCTTGGCCCAGCGATGGCCGTGCCCGGCCAGCAGGCTGTCCGCCGCCGCCGGCCCGGCGCTGCCGGCGGGGTAATGCTGCGCCGGGATCGTGCCGGAAGCCCAGGCGTCGAGCATCGGCTGCACCACCTCCCAGCCGGCCTCGATGTTGTCGGCGCGCTGGAACAGCGTCGCGTCGCCGATCAGCACGTCGTACAGCAGCGTCTCGTAGCCGGTGGCGCTGCCGGTGCGGAAATAGTCGCCGTAACGCATGTCCATCGTCACCGGCCCCAACCGCACCAGCGGCCCCGGCACCTTGGCGCTGAACTGCAGGCTGACCCCCTCGGTCGGCTGGATGTGCAGCGTCATGATGTTGGGCGCCAGGCGGTCGACCGGCGTGTCGCGGAACATCGCGAACGGGGCTTGCTTGAAATGCACCACGATTTCGGTGCGCCGCAGCGCCAGCCGCTTGCCGGTGCGCAGGTAGAACGGCACCCCGGCCCAGCGCCAGTTGTCGATGCCGAGCTTCATCGCGACGTAGGTTTCGGTGTTGGACGCCGGATCGACGTCCGGCTCGGACGCGTAGCCGGCCACCTCGCGGCCGCGCAGGTGGCCTGCTGCATACTGGCCGCGCACCACGCAATGGCGCACCTCGGCCTCCGACAGCGGCCGGATCGCCTGGATCACCTTGGCCTTCTCGGCCCGCACCGCGTCGGCGTCGAAGCTGTTCGGCGCCTCCATCGCGGTCATCGCGAGGAGCTGGAACATGTGGTTGGGCACCATGTCGCGCAGCGCCCCGGTCGGCTCGTAGAAGCGCGCGCGGGCCTCGACGCCGACCGTCTCGGCGGCGGTGATCTCGACGAAGTCGATGTGGTCGCGCTGCCACAGCGGCTCGAAGATGCCGTTGCCGAAGCGCAGCGCCATGATGTTCTGCACCGTCTCCTTGCCGAGGAAATGGTCGATCCGGAAGATTTGCGTTTCGTCCAGCACCTTGAGGATGCGCGCGTTCAGCGCCCGCGCCGAGGACAGGTCGTGGCCGAACGGCTTCTCGATCACCACCCGGCGGAACGGCCCGTCCGCCTCGTCGAGCAGCCCGGCCTCGGCCAGGCGGTCGATCACCGGGCCGAAGAAGCGGTCGGCGACCGCCAGGTAGAACACCGCCGAACCGTCGCCGATCCACTCGCCGATGGCGGTGAAGGTCGCCGGGTCGTCGAAGTCGCCGCTGCGGTACGACAACCGCCGCCGCAGCCAGGCGAGCGAGGTCTGGTCGAGACTGCCAGGAGCGGCATCGCCGCCGCGCTCGGCCAGGAAGCTCTGCATGTTGTCGGTCTGCAGCGTGCGGAACGACTCGTCGTCGCCGGGCACGCGGTCGACGCCCAGCACGCGGAAGCGGTCGTCGAGCAGGCCGGCGACGCTGAGGTTGTACAGCGCCGGCATCAGCAGCCGGCGGGTCAGATCGCCGCCGGCGCCGAAGATCACCACCGCCGAGGGAGGTGCCGTGACGGCGCGCGACAGCTTGCTGGGGTCGTCGGCAAGTGTCGCGTCGAGCGCGTCGACCATCCTCAGCCCTTCGCCGCGCCGGCCTTCCCGACCTGCGCGCGCGCCGCCTCCGTGACCTTCTCGGCGCTGAAGCCGAATTTCTCCATCACCTTGGCGGCTGGCGCCGAGGCGCCGAACGTGTGCATCCCGATGATCGCACCCGCGAAACCGGTGTAGCGGTCCCAGCCCATCGTCGCCCCCTGCTCGACCGCGACGCGCGCGGTGATGTGCGGCGGCAGCACGCTGGCGCGGTAGGATTCGTCCTGCTTCTCGAACTGGTCCCAGGACGGCATCGAGACCAGGCGCACCCGGATGCCCTCTTTCTCAAGCGTCTCGGCGGCCCCGACGATCAGCCCGATCTCGCTGCCGGTCGCCATCAGGATCACCTGCGGCTCGCCGCCCGGCGTGTCCGCCAGCACGTAGGCGCCGCGCGCCAGGCCGCTGGCCGGGGCGAACTTCTTGCGATCCAGCGTCGGCAGCGCCTGGCGCGACAGGGCCAGCGCGGTCGGCTCGTGGGTCAGCGACAGGGCGAGCTTCCACGCCTCGGCCACTTCGTTGGCGTCGCCCGGCCGGATCGTGACCAGGCCCGGCACCGCGCGCAGCGAGGCCAGTTGCTCGATCGGCTGGTGCGTCGGCCCGTCCTCGCCGACGCCGATGCTGTCATGGGTGAAGATGTAGATGACCGGCAGCTCCATGATCGCCGACAGCCGGATCGGCGGCTTCATGTAGTCGCTGAAGATCAGGAAGCCGGAGGCGTAGGAGCGCAGGCCGCTCAGCGCCATGCCGTTGGCGATCGAGCCCATGGCGTGCTCGCGGATGCCGAAATGCATGTTGCGGCCGTCGTAGCTGCCGAACTGGAAGCTGCCGGCGCCCTGGAACGTCATGTTCGACTTGGTGGAGGGCGCCAGGTCGGCGGCACCCCCGATCAGCCAGGGGATGTGCGGCCCGATGGCGTTCAGCACCTTCTGGCTGCTGTCGCGCGACGCCAAGCCCTTGGGATCGGCGTCGAAGCTCGGGATGTCGGCGTCCCAGCCGGACGGCAGCTTGTGCTGGTTGATCTGGTCGAGTTCGGCGGCGAGTTCCGGATACTCGGCGCGGTAGCGGGCGAACAGCGCCTCCCACTCGCCGGACAGCCTGGCGCCGCGCGCACCGAGCTTTGTCGCGAACCGTTCGGTCACACCGTCGGGCACGAGGAACTGCGCGTCCTCCGGCCAGCCGTAGGCGCGCTTGGCGCCCTTGATCTCCTCCTCGCCCAGCGGCTCGCCGTGGGCTTCCTTGGTGCCGGCCTTCTTCGGCGCACCGTAGCCGATGACGCTGTGGACCACGATCATGCTGGGCCGGTCGGTGACGTCCTTCGCCGCCTCCAAGGCACTCAGCACGGCGGCGGTGTCGTTGGCCTCGTCGACGTGCTGCACGTGCCAGCCATAGGCCGCGAAGCGGGCGCCGACGTCCTCGCTGAACGCCAGGTTGGTGCCACCCTCGATGGTGATCTTGTTGCTGTCGTAGATCCAGGTCAGGTTGCCGAGCTTGAGGTGCCCGGCGGTCGACGCCGCCTCGGAGGCGACGCCCTCGTTCATGTCGCCGTCGCCGCACAGGGTCCAGACGCGATGGCTGAACAGCTCGAAGCCGGGCTTGTTGTAGCGCGCGGCGAAGGCGCGCTCGGCGATCGCCATGCCGACCGAGTTGCCGCAGCCTTGGCCGAGCGGGCCGGTGGTGGTCTCGACGCCGGTGGTGAGCCGGTATTCCGGGTGGCCGGGGGTGCGGCTGGAGAGCTGGCGGAACTGCTTGATGTCGTCGAGGCTGACCGCCTCGCTGCCGTCGGGGTTCTTCACGCCCGCGAGGTGCAGCAGCGAGTACAGCAGCATCGAGGCGTGGCCGACCGAGAGCACGAAGCGGTCGCGGTTGGGCCAGTCGGGCTTGGCGGGGTCGAACGCCAGCATGTCCTGCCAGAGCGTGTAGCCGACCGGGGCCAGGCCCATCGGCGTGCCGGGATGGCCGGACTTGGCCTTCTGCACCGCGTCCATCGACAGCGTGCGGATGGTGTTGATGGCGGTCTGGTCGATGTCGCCGGTCTGCATGTCCATGCCGATCGCTCCCTGGGACGCTTGCGTCTCCCATAACGCATGGGCCGCGGAGCGCCAACGCCGGCTTGCCACGTTGGTGGCAGCGGAATACTCCACGACCATGGCAAATCATGCGAACGGCCCGATCCGCCTCGTGGTCACTGACGTGGACGGCACATTGGTGCGCCACGACAAGACGCTCGCGCCCGAGACCGTCGCCGCCGTGCGGGCGTTGCGCGAGCACGGCATCAAGTTCTGCCTGGTCAGCAGCCGCCCGCCCACCGGGCTCGACGTGCTGAAGGGGCCGCTGGCGCTCGACACCCCGCGCGCCGGCTTCAACGGCGGCCTGATCCTCGACCCGCACGATACGGTGATGGCCGAGCTGACCATCCCCGAGGCGGCGTGCCGCATCGCGGTGGCGCACCTCGAGGCGAACAAGGTCGACGCCTGGGTGTTCGCCGACGGGCTCTGGTACGCGACCAGCGACCACGGCCACTACGTGCCGCGCGAGAAGCTGTCGATCCAGCAGGACCCGACCCTGGTGCCCGACCTCGGGCCGCATCTGGGCCATGTCCACAAGGTCATGGGCGCGTCGCCGGACTTCGCGCTGATGGGCCGCATGGAGGCGGAGATCCGCGGCAGGCTCGGCCCCGACGCGGCGGTGCATCGCAGCCAGTCCTACTACCTCGACATCACCCACAAGGACGCCAACAAGGGCTTCGCCGCCGCCTCGCTGGCCGGCCTGCTCGGCATCGACGTGGCGCAGATGTGCTGCCTGGGCGACATGCCCAACGACGTGCCGATGTTCGAGGTCGCCGGCCTGTCGATCTGCATGGGCAACGCGCCAGAGGCGGTGCAGGCGCTGGCGACCGAGGTCACGGGCTCCAGCGAGGAGACCGGCTGGGCCGACGCGATCGAGCGCTTCGTGCTGCCAAGGGCGCCTAAGCCGTAACCTCAAGCACCATCCAGCCGACATGCTGGCGGCCATGCTCGTCGCTCGCCTGCACGGCGACGCGATGCGTGCCCAGCGGCAGGTCGGCGGGCAGCGTCGCTTGCCAGAGATGCGTGCAGGGGCCGGCGTTCACCCAGGGCTTCTTGGTGTCGGCGTGGCGTGCGTAGACCTCGTCCACGAACGGGTCGCGGCGCAAGGTGCGCGTCATCGGCAGGTCGGCGCCGCCGCGCCCGATCCGGTACGACACGGTCGAGCGCGGACCGCCGTCGAACAAGTTGACCACCAGGCGGGTCGAGGCCGCCGCCGCCTGGGCGATCGGGCCGCAGAGCAGGCTGCCGGGCGGGACCTCGCGCATCACCTCCGGGCCGTCGCGGTGCATCTGGCTGTCGAGCACGATGCGCATCGGGCGGCCCGAGCGGTCGCGCGCCGGCATCAGCGTCGTCGTGTAGCGGGCGCCGTCGACGGCCAGCACGTGGAAGCCGTTCGGGCTGCCGTCGCTGGCCAATGCCACCGGGATGCCGGCCTCGTCGAACGGCCCGCTCCACCAACTCCCCGAGGCGGCGCTCAGCACATGGTGGTGGTGCGTGCCGGCGCCGAACCCGTCCTCGGCGCCCAGATACCAGTGCTCGTTGGTATGGGTGTGGCCGCTGAAACTGACGCTGTTCGGATGGGTCGAGATCGCCGCCAGGAACTCCCGCGTGTCGGTGTTGGCGGTGTTGGGCTCGGCTCCCTGCGCGGTACGCAGCGGGATGTGGTGCGAGACCACCACCAGCGCGTCGCGCGGCACATGCGCCAGCACGTTGCGCACGAAGTCGAGCTGCCGGGCGCCGAACCGGCCCTGGTACTTGCCGTAGCCGTTCGGCTTCTTCGGGTCGGTGCCGAGGTACTCCACGTTGTCGAGCAGCAGGAACGTCGCCGGACCGTATTGGAAGGCGCTGTAGCGCGGCCCGAACACGCGCTGGAACGTCTCGCGCGAGTGGGCGTCGTCCGGCGCCTCCAGGTTCATGTCGTGGTTGCCGCAGCAATTGTACCAGGGGACGCCGATGCTGCCGACGAGGCGGTTCGACCGTTCGTAGACCGAGAGGTCGTCGAACATGATGTCGCCGTGGGTGATGCCGAACGCGGCGTCGGTCCCGGCTGTGGCCGCCACCACGTCGTCGCGCACGTAGCCCAGCTCGGCCAGGCTCTCCGGCTGCGGATCGGTGAACAGCAGCGCCTTGAAGCGGTCCGCCTCGGGTTGCCGACGCAGCGCGAAGTCGATCGAGGGGGGCAACTCGCCGGTCGGCGCGATGCCGCCGAAGCGCAGTCCGAGCGACGCCGGCGTGCCGTCGGGGACGTGCAGGTGATGAAAGCGCGGCAGTTGCGTGACCGGGTCCACCGGCGTCATGAAGCCGGGCGGCTTTATGACGAACACCGCCTGCCCCGGCGCGACGGGCAGGCTCCAGCGCCCGTCGGCATCACTCGTCGCGACCTCGCGGCCGTTCGACACCATGACTCCGACCACGCCGCGCCGCCCGGCATCGACCTGCTCGAACACCGTGCCGCGCGCGGTTTGGGACGGCTGCGCGCCGGCGCGCGCGGACGCCACAGCGAGGCCGGCCGCTCCGGCCAGCGCCTGGCGTCGCGTCACCCCGC
>CAXTVL010000062.1:0-6931 GCA_964247515.1 uncultured Acetobacteraceae bacterium
AGATTTCCGGCGCGTCGGAGCATGAGCTGCCCTGGGGCGTGGTGATGGCGGCCTCTGTCGTGGTCACGGTGCCGCTGATCGCGTTGGTGTTGTTGTTGCAGCGGCGGATCGTGGCTGGGCTGACCGCCGGGGCGGTGAAGGGTTAATAGATAACGTCAGACGGATCGCATCCGAAAAACAATTCCGCTCGCTTTGGTCTCTTGCTTTTCCGCGATTAGGCCAACGGCGTGGTGAAGGCAGCCATGGTCAGCTATGATACGGTATGCACGCAATGCCCTCTGTCGCCGACCTCCAGCCATTGGTCGGCGAAGAACTCGAACAGATCAGTCTCTTTCGCTTCGGTTTGCAATTTCATTTCGAGCAATGTCGGCTCGCCGTTGAGAGTCGTATCGAGCACGTTCTGCCCGACGGAATTCGCTATCCGTATGATTGTCAGGCAGAGAGTCGGCCGCCACTCCTAATACATCGCCTGCTCCAGATGTGTGTCGCGTCCATCGAGCGTCAGGAACTGGCTTTTACGCTTCGGTTCGAAGACGGCTCACTCTTGGTTGTCCATACCGTGCTTGGCCCTTACGAATCTGGGCAGTTTTACAGGTTGAAGAACTCCGACGACATGATCGTCTTCTGATTTGGCGGGGAGCATCGGTTTCCGTCCCTCGCGCTCCCACAAGCCTCACGTCGCCCGGGTAATCCGCCACCGTCCTGTCGGCCGTGACGAGCGGAAGCCCCTCGACGAGCGCCTGGGCGACAAGTATCCGGTCGAACGGGTCCTTGTGGACCTGCGGCAGCAGGTCGACCGCGAGCGTGTGTTCGCTGGTGATCGGCAGCTCGACATAGCCGTTCTCCTGCATTCCGCGTCGCAGGCGGCGTGGGTCGATGCGGAAGTCGGGCCGGTCGAGGGCGCGCTTGATGACCACCTCCCACACGCTCGCCGGCGAGAACGCGACCTCGTGGCGAACGTCCGCGATCAGGGCGCGCGCGGTCTCGGGCACGCGCTCCGGGGTGTAAGCCGCCCACAACAGCAGTTGCGTGTCGAGCAGCAGCCTCAACCGTCGCCTCGGAACATCCGCTCGATCTCGTCGGCGCCCATCGCGTCGAAGTCGTCCGGCACATCGGCCTCTCCCGCCAGGAAGCCAAGCCGACGCTTGGCGCCCGGCTCGGGTGCGTCGATCGGCACCACCTTGACGAGCGGGCGGCCGGCTTTCGCGATGACGAACGGCTCGCCGGCCGCCGCGCGCTCGATCAAGCGCGACAGGTGGGTCTTGGCTTCGTGGATGTTGACCGTGCGCATGACCTGGGTAGAGTTGTGGACTTAGTCCTTACGCCTTAGTTTAGTGCTTTGTCGATGGCAACCTAGTCCAACTCGCAAGGAGCCCGGAATGGCGTGGTGGCGTGGCGGCGTGTTCTACCAGATCTACCCGCGCAGCTTCGCCGACAGCGACGGTGACGGCGTCGGCGACCTGCGCGGCATCACGGCACGCCTCGACTACGTGGCGGAACTCGGCGTCGACGCGATCTGGCTGTCGCCGTTCCAGGCGTCGCCGCAGGACGATTTCGGCTACGACGTGTCCGACTACCGCGCCGTCGACAAGCTGTTCGGCACCCTGGCCGATTTCGACGCGCTGCTGGCGCGCGCCCACGCGCTGGGCCTGCGCGTCATCATGGACCAGGTCATCAGCCACACCAGCGACCGCCACGCCTGGTTCGCCCAGAGCAGGCAGGACCGCGCCAACCCGCGCGCCGACTGGTACGTGTGGGCCGACCCGCGCCCGGACGGCACGCCGCCCAACAACTGGCTCTCGGTGTTCGGCGGCGGCGCCTGGCAATGGGAGCCGCGTCGCTCGCAGTACTACCTGCACAACTTCCTGGTCTCGCAGCCCGACCTCAACCTGCACAACCCAGAGGTGCTGGACGCGATCGAGGGCGAGCTGGCGTTCTGGCTCGATCGCGGCGTCGACGGCTTCCGGCTCGACACCGCGAACTTCTACCTGCACGACCCGCAACTGCGCGACAACCCGCCGCGCGCCGACGCGCTGCGCGGCACCGGCGACACGCCGATGACCAACCCGCACGCCTGGCAGGCGCATGTCTACGACCGCTCGCGCCCGGAGAACCTCGACGTGCTGCGCCGGCTGCGGCGGCTCACCGACCGCTACCCGGAGCGCATGATGGTGGGCGAGATCGCCTGCGACGCGGGTGTGCGCCGCATCGCCGAGTATTGCGCCGCCCCCGACCTGCTGCACACCGGCTACAGCTTCGACCTGCTGGGACCGGCGTTCTCGGCCACGCATGTGCGCCGCTCGGTCGGGGATTTCTTCGACGAGCCTGGCGAGGGCTGGCCGTCCTGGGCGCTGTCCAACCACGACGTCATGCGGGTGGCGAGCCGCTGGGGCGACGGCTCGCCCGAGTGCGTCCGCCTGCTGCTGGCGCTGCTGCTGACGCTGCCCGGCACGCCGTTCCTGTACCAGGGCGAGGAACTCGGCCTGCCGCAGGCGGAGATCGCGTTCGAGGATGTGCGCGACCCGTATGGCCGCGCCTTCTGGCCCGAGATCAAGGGCCGCGACGGCTGCCGCACGCCGATGCCGTGGAGCGACGCGCCCGATGCCGGGTTCTCGACCGGTAAGCCGTGGTTGCCGGTCCCCTCGGCGCACAGGGCGCGTGCCGTCGCTGCGCAAGCGGCCGATCCCGGTTCAATCCTGGCGTTCACCCGTGCGTTCCTGCGCCTGCGCCGATCGCGGCCGGCGTTGCGCGAGGGCCGCGCCACCTTCCTCGACGCGCCGGAGCCGGTGCTGGCGTTCCGTCGCGCCCCCGACACGCTGGTGGCGCTGAACCTGTCGGGGCCCCCCCCCCCCAGGGCGGCGCGCGCCCCCCCGCCCGCCGACGCGCCGGCGACATTGCTGCCCAGCGGTCTCGCCGGCACGGTCGAGGACGGGGCGGCGGCGCTGCCTGGCTGGGGCGGGGTATTGCTCGCCGGCTGAATTCGTCCGGGACCATACCAAAACGATAGCGTTACGGCCCGGTCCATGCTCTTGTTACGTCACATGATCGAACAGGGCGAAGCAGGGTTCGGCACCGGGCTGCCGTTCGCGAGCGTGGGGCCGCAGGGCCATCGCGGCCGGATGCGCGCACGGCTGCTGGGCGCCGGCCCGGACGGGCTCGCGGACTACGAGCTGCTGGAGATGCTGCTGTTCCTCGGCATCCCGCGCCGCGACACCAAGCCGCAGGCCAAGGCCATCATCAACCGCTTCGGCGACCTTTATCGCTCGCTGACCGCCGCCGCCGCCGAGCTGCGCGCCGCCGGGCAGGAGCCGGCGGTGATCGGCCTGTTCTCGCTCGTGGGCGAGGCCGCCCGCCGGCTCGCCGACGCGCAGGCGGTGTCGCGGCCGCTGCTGAGCGACGCCGCGCGGCTGCTGGCCTACCTCGACCTGCCGGTGCGGCTGCGCCGGCCGGCCCACCTCGCGGTGCTGCTGCTCAACAACCGCAACCAGTTGCTGGCCGAGCTGCCCTGCCCGGAGACGCAGGATGCCGGCGAGATCGCCCGCATGGTGGCGACCAAGGCGCTGGAGACCCAGGCCAGCGCGCTCATCCTCGCGACCTGCCGGCCCGACGCGGTGCCGGCGGCGACGGCGCGCGACCTCGACCTCACGCGGCGGATCGGCCGCGCCGCCTCGGTGCTGTCGGTCGCTCTGCACGACCACATGATCTTCGGCGCCGGCGAGACCGCCAGCCTGAAGCGTCAGGGCCTGATCTAGTGAAAGCGTTGGGGCGCTGGCTGGCCGGACGGCCTGCGCCGCAGGAGCCGGCCGGCTTCGCCGTGGCGTTCGACGCGGTGATCAGCGTGGGGCCGTACAACCTGCCGCCCGGCATCGCGCCCAGCCGCGCCGTGGCGGCGATCCGCCAGGCGGTGCAGGCGATGCCCGGCGCCTGCTGGATCAGCGTCGAGCACGCTTCGGTGGGCAGCGGCGACGGCGCCGTCGAGGTGTTCCCGACCGGCACCAGCCGCCCGTCCGACGACGCGCTGCGCCAGTCGGTCGAGGCGACGGTGCTGGACGCCGTGGGATCATTGGCATCACAGCCTGCGGTGCCGCTGCCGCGCCATCAGCCGGTGCCGCGAGCGGAGGCGATACCGGAAGCGGCTGGGTTCAGCTTCCCGGTCCCGGCTTCCTCGGCCCAGGCGGGGTTGCGGCCAGGCGTCGCCGAGGCGCCGCTGCCGCGGTTCGACCCGGCGCCGCCGGAGTTCCTGGGCAGCGTCCCGGATCGCCCGTCGCACGACGTCGAACTGCGCGCCGCGGGGCTGCGGGCGCTCAGCGACTCCGAGCTGCTGACCTACCTGCTGGGCCTGGTGCTGCCGGCCGGCGCCCCCGAGGCGGCGCAGGAGGCGATCGGCCAGTTCGGCAGCTTCGCCGCGACACTGGCAGCACCCGAGCACAAATTGCGCAAGCTGCGCGGCTTCGGCACCCACAGCGTCGCCGCGATCAAGCTGCTGCACGCCATGGCGCTGCGGCTGTCGCGCGCGGCGGTGATGGACCAGCCGGTGCTCGACGGCTCCGAGGCGCTGCTCGGCTACCTGACCGCCGTGCTGGCGCGCGAGGGCGTCGAGCAGTTCCGCATCCTGTTCCTCGACGCGCGGGACCGGCTGTGCGCCGACGAGGCGCAGGCGCGCGGCACGGTCGACCACGCGCCGGTCTACCCGCGCGAGGTGGCGCGCCGGGCCATGGAGCTGGGGGCGGCCTCGATCATCCTGGTCCACAACCACCCGAGCGGCGACCCGCAGCCCTCGCCCGCCGACTTCACCATGACCGCGCAGGTGGCGCAGGCGACCGAGGCGGTGGGGATCGCGGTGCGCGACCACATCATCGTGGGCGCCGGACGCTGGTACAGCTTCCGCGACCAGGGGATGCTCGACGATTGAGGCTCACGGCGCGTGCCGCAGCACCGAGTGGCGGCGGCCGTAGAGGAAGTAGATCGCGAGCCCGATCGCCAGCCAGACCAGCAGCCGCAGCCAGGTCAGCAGCGGCAGGCCGGCGGTGAGCAGCAGGCAGCACGCCATGCCGAGCACCGGCACCCAGGGCACCGCCGGCGCCTTGAACGGGCGGCGGGTGCGCGGGTCGCTGCGGCGCAGGTAGATCACGGCACCGCACACCAGGACGAACGCGAACAGCGTGCCGATGCTGACCATCTCGCCGAGCACGGCGATCGGCACCAGGGCGGCGACCACGGCCACCGCGCCGCCGATCATGAGCTGGCTCAGATAGGGTGTCTGCAAGCGCGGGTGGACATGGGCGAACACCGGCGGCAGCAGCCCGTCCTGGGCCATGCTGAAGAAGATGCGGCCCTGGCCGTAGAGCAGCACCAGGATCACCGTGGTCAGCCCGGCCAGCGCGCCCAGCTTGACCAGGGCGCCCAGCCAGGGCAGCCCGATCGCGTCGACCCCCTTGGCGATCGGGGCGGCGACGTTGAGCTGGCCGTACGGCACCAGCCCGGTCAGCACCGCCGCCACCAGCACGTAGAGCAGGGTGCAGATGCCGAGCGAGGCCAGGATGCCCACCGGCATGTCGCGCTGCGGGTCGCGCGCCTCCTGCGCGGCGGTGGAGACCGCGTCGAAGCCGATGAAGGCGAAGAACACCACGGCGGCGCCGCGCAGGATGCCGCTCAGGCCGAAATGCCCGAACTCGCCGGTGTTGGGCGGGATCAGCGGGTGCCAGTTGGCGGGCCTCACGTAGAAGCAGCCGACGCCGATGAAGGTCGCGACCACCGCCAGCTTGACCGCCACCATGACGTTGTTGAGCCGCGCCGATTCGGTAGTGCCCAGCACCAGCAGCGCGGTCAGCGCCAGCACGATCAGCGCCGCCGGCAGGTTGACGATCGCGGTGCCGGCGCTGCCGTCGGCCAGGGTCACGGCGGTCCCCGGCGCCGCAGACAGCGTGGCCGGGACGGCGAGGCCCAAATCGTGCAACAGGCTGCCTACGTAGCCGGACCAGCCGACCGCCACGGTCGCCGCCCCCATGGCGTATTCCAGCACCAGGTCCCAGCCGATCATCCAGGCGAACACCTCGCCCAGCGTCGCGTAGGTATAGGTGTAGCTGCTGCCGCTGACCGGCAGCATGGCGGCGAGCTCGGCGTAGCACAGCCCCACGAAGCCGCAGACCACGCCGCCCAGCACGAAGGACAGCATGATCGCGGGCCCGGCGTATTGCGCCGCCGCGGTGCCGGTCAGCACGAAGATGCCGGCGCCGATGATGGCGCCGATGCCCATGGCGGTGATGCTGACGGCGCCCAGCGTCTTGGACAGCGTGTGCTCGCCGGCATCGGCCGAGGCGATGATCTGGTCGACAGGCTTGCGCGTCATCAGGCCTTGGTCGGACATGGCGGGAGGGCTCCAAAATCCGGATGCGTATGTACGAGTACGCAGCCAGCGATTACTGGCCGTCCTGCCGGTCGGTATTTGTGAACCGCGCGTCCGTCGACGACACGAGACTTACGAACCAGTCGGACAACGTCCGGTTAGTGTGTCGGATGATTTGATCTGCCGTCAAGGTGTCATTGTCCCAGGTGCTGTGGCCGTCCGAGACCAGGGCCACCTCGTATCCCGACGAGAACGCCCGCCGGCAGGTCGTGTCGACGCAGAATTCGGTCTGCGCCCCGACGACGACGATCCGCGTGGTGCCACCCGCCGCGAGCGTAGCGGCCAACGCCGTCTCGTGGAAGGCGTCGGGCGTGCGCTTGTCCACGATCGCCTCGCCCGCGATGGGCGCGATCGCCGGATGGATGTGCCAGCCGGCGGTGCCGTGCTCGAGCGTGTCCCCGGGACCGCCGTCATGCCGCACGTAGACGACGCGCGCGCCAGCGGCGCGCCGCCCGGGGCGGCACGCCCGCACCCGCCCCCGCCACGCGGCGGCCCCCAGGGTCGGCTCCCCCCGCGCCCGGGCGC
>CAXTVL010000062.1:6941-9593 GCA_964247515.1 uncultured Acetobacteraceae bacterium
TGGCGGTAGGGTTGGGCACGCGGGGGGTGCCGTGGTGGAGGGGGCCCCCGGGCCGGCGGTTATGCCGCAGGTATACGCGGCGGGCGGGAGCGGCGCGCGCCCGGTCGAGCAGCGCCCGCACGCGCGCGAGCAACGCGTCTCCGCCATGGATCGGATCGCCCGGCGCCGCGGAGAACATGCCAAGCTGCAGGTCGATCACCAGCAGCGCGGTTGCGGCCTCGGGAGCGACGGACTGCGCCATGACGGTCTCCTACGATCGGCGGGGAACCGTTGATACGCGGCGATCGTGACCCATTGCACGGATTGTGTTTGGGCGGCCTCAAAACTTGGCGGGATCGCGCACGCAGACCTGGCCACCCTTGGGCGCTCGCTGACAGGACCACTGGGGACCAAAACCGGTCGCCGCCTTGCGCCGCATCAGCTCAGGGTTGCGGAGCATGAACCAGGCTGCCGCGTGGCACAGGCCCATGATCACCAAGCCGCCGGTCAGCCAGGCGGGGACACTCCGGCGCGTCCCGTCGAACTGCGATTGCCGTGCCTGGCACAGCATGACGGCGGAAACGACGGCAAGCAGGGACAAGAGCGACACCCACTGATCCAGGATGACCTTCTCGGCCATGGCGGCAAACTCCCACTCGCCCGGGCTGCGGCTTTGGTCAGGTCGTCGCGCGCGCGCCTCTCAGCCAACGAACGCCGGCACCGACCCGGGCGATGCCGTGACACGGTCGCGGCCGGCGCTCTTCGCGGCATACAGCGCGCTGTCGGCCAAGCTGATCAGGCTGACCGGCTTGGTCTCGTGCTCCGGCCGCACCGCCGCCACCCCGATGCTGACCGTCAACCCGGTGTGTTCCGGTGACGCGCCGGACAGGCTTAGTTCGGCGACGCGCTGGCGGATGTCCTCCGCCACGTCGATGGCGCCCAGCAGGTCGGTTCCCGGCAGGAACACCGCGAACTCCTCGCCGCCGAACCGCGCCGCGAGGTCGGAGGGCCGGCGCAGCCTCGCTTGCAGGACGCGCGCGACCGCGCGCAGGGCGTCGTCGCCCGCGAGGTGGCCGTGGCGGTCGTTGAACCGCTTGAAATGGTCGGCGTCGAGCATCAGCAGAGCGAGCGGGCGCTGTTCCCGGCAGGCCCGCGCCCATTCGACGTCGAGCGCCGAATCCAGCGCGCGCCGGTTGGCGAGCCCGGTCAGTCCGTCGGTGGCGCTGAGGTGCTCCAGGCGGTCGTTCGCCGCGGCGAGCTGCTCGCACGCCTGCACCAGCTTGGCGTTCAGCTCCGCCTGCTCGCGCTGTGCCGCCATGAGCCACTTGGTCCGGGTGCCCAGGCTCGCGATGATCTCGAATTGCGCAGCCAGGTGGAACAGGATCAACAGGGCGAACACCTGCAGATAGGGCACGCCGCTGGCCAGGCAGACGATCCCGGGGCAGCCCAGCGCGATCACGGTCTGCGCCCGCGCCGCCAACGGCGAGGCGGTGTTCCTCACCACGGCGCCGCCGGCGAACGAGATGACGTTGGTCGCCATGTAGAGCATGGCCACCAGGTCCTCGGACCGGTACACCGCGAGGCTGGTCCCCAGCCCGGCGGTGATCGCCGTGGCGACGCCGCCGACCAGGAACAGCCGCGTCCAGCCCTCGGGCGTGAGCCTCTCCTCCCGGCGGCGGAACGCCAGCGCCAGCGACAGCCGGAGCGCCAGGATGGCGAGGTTGGCGCCGGCCCAGGCGACGAACCAGGCGTTGCCGGTGTGCCGCCAGCAGACACCGGCGATGATGACCGCGCCGAAATTGTAGGCGACCAGGGATTGCGGCTGGCTGAACAACGAGCGCACGAGCTGCCGACGTTGGTCGTCGCTCAGATCCGCGCCCCCGAGAAGGAGGCCTGATCCGCGTGTTGTCCCGTCACCACCGTGCATGACGCGCATCGTAAGGCGCAGAGCATTAACATCTCGATACCAATCCTGGCGTCCTCACCCGGACCGCCCGGCGATGCCCGCCAACGCCGCCACGCAATCCTCGATCCATTCGGGCTGCACGCCCGCGAAACTGAGGCGCAGGAACGGCGCCTGCGGTTCGGCCGGAAACCAGTGCCGGCCCGCGCTGACCAGGATGCCATCGGCCGCCGCGCGCCGTTCGACCTCGTGATCCGACACGCCGTCGGGCAAGGCCACCCACAGGTGCAAACCGCCGGCCGGCAGGCGGGGCAGGCAGCCCGGCCCGAGATGGCGGCGCACGGCTTCCGCCAGGGCGTCGCGGCGTTGCTTCAGCGCCGCGCGCAGGGCGCGCAGGTGGCGTGGCCAGCTCGGGGCGGTCACGAGCTGCAAGGCGGTCTCCTGCAAGATGCCGGGCACGAAGAAATCGTCCACCAGCCGCGCCGCCCGCAGCCGCTCCAGCGCGGCGCCGCGCGCGCACACCGCGCCGACCCGCAGCCCTGGAGCCGCGCACTTGGTCAGCGAGCGGACGTAGATGACGTGGCCGTCCGCCGCCTCCGGCGCCAGCGGCGGTGGCGGCTCGCCGTCCCGCGCGAAGTCGCGCGCCCAATCGTCCTCGACCAAGAAGGCGCGGGCGTTCGCCACGACGGCCAGCACGGCGGCGCGGCGGTCCGCCGCGAGCACCGTCCCGGTCGGGTTGGCGTAGGTCGGCTGGCAATAGAACACGCGCG
>CAXTVL010000062.1:9603-10506 GCA_964247515.1 uncultured Acetobacteraceae bacterium
GGCAACCTCGACTTCGTGAGCAAGCGGGTCGGGCACTTTACCTTCAGCCCGCAAGACAACTGGATCATCTTGCAGTCCTGGGTGCAGTAGGCCCGACTACCCGGTGGCGGCCCGCAACGCGCGCGCAACCACTTCCGGCTCGCGCTCGATCACCCGCAGGTAGGACCGCGCGGCTTGGTCGGGCTGGTAACGGCCCTGTTTCCGGTTACGACGTTTGCCCTAATTTCGGCGTCAACCGGTATAGGACGTGCCGCCGCAGAGGACTACCCTCGGGCACCAGAGGGTGATCGAACTCAATGCCGCGTTCCATGCCCAGCCGTTCCATGACCCGTACGGATGCGGCGTTCCCGAGGACGGTCATCGCCACGATCTCCGGCAATCCAATACGTTCAAAGCCATCCTCGATGGACGCGTGTGCCGCCTCCGTCGCATAGCCGTGGCCAGAATTGGCGATGGAGGCGCCATGCGACTTCCACCGCAGGCGTGAAAGACGCTTTGAATTTCACCCGGGTTAGACCGACAGCACCAATAAACCGGGAAACGCCGGGTATCTCAACTGCCCACTTGCAAAAGCCGGCATCCGCAAGGAACGTCATGGCAAGTGGATCGGCGTTCTGCTCCGCAAACGCGGGCAGGTCGTCTTCTCTCCAGGGGCGTAGGATCAGGCGGGTTGTGCGGATCAAAACCAATTCCGGCCATTCTTGTGGAGAGCGATCTACTTTGTCGATGACACTCCTCGACCTCCAACTCAGGCTATTTGTGCCAACAGCGGGCGCCTCAGCACGGCTGTCGACCGAGTTCCGAGTTGAACGTCGAGGTTAGGCAGCCTCTCCGGTCGGAGGCGTCTGCGCCAGCGATATCGAGTACGCCAGCCACCACTGGCTTTCCCGTTCCGCGCTGGTG
>CAXTVL010000063.1:0-10471 GCA_964247515.1 uncultured Acetobacteraceae bacterium
ACATGGAACACCGGCACGCCGGCCGCGCGCGCGCGGGCCAGCAACTGCCGCGCCTCGACCAGCGCCGGCTCGACCCCGACCAGCGCCATGGCGCCCTCGCGGTAGGTGGTCTGGCAGTCGACCAGCACCAGCGCCGCGTCACGCAGCGCGGGGGCACCGGCGTCGAGCCCGGCCATCTCGCGCAACGTGGCCGGCGCCGTCACGCGTCACCGCGTGGCGGCGGCCCGGCGGCGGCCAGCGCCGCGTCCTCGGCCTCGGAGAACACGCGGCTGCGTGTCAGGAAGCGCACCCCTTCCGGCGCCTCCAGCGAGAAGCCGCCGCCGCGCCCGGGCACCACGTCGATGGTGAGCTGGGTGTGCTTCCAGTAGTCGAACTGCGAGGCGCTCATGTAGAACGGGACGTTTGCGATCTCGCCCAGCTTCACGTCCTGCGGCCCCACGCGGAACTCGCCACGCGGGTAGCACATCGGCGAACTGCCGTCGCAGCAGCCGCCCGATTGGTGGAACAGCAACGCGCCATGGGTCCGTTCGAGGCGGCGGACCATGTCCGCCGCCGCCTCGGTGATCGCCACCCGCTCGATGGTCTCGGACATCAGAAGAAGCCGAGCGCCTTGGGGCTGTAGCTGACCAGCATGTTCTTGGTCTGCTGGTAGTGGTCGAGCATCATCTTGTGGTTCTCGCGTCCGATGCCGCTCGCCTTGTAGCCGCCGAACGCGGCATGGGCCGGATACAGGTGGTAGCAGTTGGTCCACACCCGCCCGGCCTGCACCGCGCGGCCGAACCGGTAGGCGCGGTTGCCGTCGCGGGTCCAGACGCCGGCGCCCAGGCCATACAGCGTGTCGTTGGCGATCGACAGCGCCTCCTCGTCGGAGTCGAACTTCGTCACCGAGAGCACCGGCCCGAAGATCTCCTCCTGGAAGATGCGCATCTTGTTGTGGCCCTCGAACACCGTGGGCTGCACGTAGTAGCCCTCGGCCAGCTCGCCCTCGAGGCGCGCCCGCTCGCCGCCGATCAGCACCTTCGCCCCTTCCTGCTTGCCGATGTCGAGGTAGGACAGGATCTTCTCGAGCTGGTCGTTGGACGCCTGGGCGCCGATCATCGTGCTCATCTCGAGCGGGTCGCCCTGCACGATCTTGCCGACGCGGGCGATCGCGCGCTCCATGAAGCGGTCGTAGATGCTGGAATGCACCAGCGCGCGGCTCGGGCAGGTGCAGACCTCGCCCTGGTTCAGCGCGAACATGGTGAAGCCCTCGAGCGCCTTGTCGAGGAACGCGTCGTCCTCGGCCATCACGTCGGCGAAGAAGATGTTGGGCGACTTGCCGCCCAGCTCCAGCGTCACCGGGATGATGTTGTCCGACGCGTACTGCATGATGAGGCGGCCGGTCGTGGTCTCGCCGGTGAAGGCGATCTTGGCGATGCGCGGGCTCTGCGCCAGCGGCTTGCCGGCCTCGACGCCGAAGCCGGTGACGACGTTGAGCACGCCCGGCGGCAGGATGTCGGCGATCATCTCCATCAGCGCCATGATCGCGAGCGGCGTCTGCTCGGCGGGCTTCAGCACGACGCAGTTGCCGGCGGCGAGCGCCGGCGCCAGCTTCCACACCGCCATCAGCAGCGGGAAGTTCCACGGGATGATCTGGCCCACCACGCCCAGCGGCTCGTGGAAGTGGTAGGCCACGGTGTCGTGGTCGATCTCCGAGCTGGTGCCTTCCTGGGCGCGGATGCAGCCGGCGAAGTAGCGGAAATGGTCGACCGCGAGCGGCAGGTCGGCGAGCGTGGTCTCGCGGATCGGCTTGCCGTTGTCGATGGTCTCGATCAGCGCCAGCGTCGAGAGGTTCTGCTCGATCTTGTCGGCGATGCGGTTCAGCATCCGCGAACGGTCGGCGACGGCGGTGCGGCCCCAGGCCTCGCGCGCGGCGTGCGCCGCGTCGAGCGCCAGCTCGATGTCCTCGGCGGTCGAGCGGGCATGGGTGCTGATGGTCTTGCCGGTCACGGGCGACGGGTTGTCGAAGGTCTGGCCGCGCACCGGGGCCACCCACTTGCCGCCGATCCAGTTGTCGTAGTGCGACCGCAGCGCGATCTGGCTCGACAGCTCCGACAGTGCCTTCTCGACCATCCGCCACTCCCCTTGATGCAGCCCTTTGCGGGCTTGATGCCGCAGACTATGCCTGTCCGAAAGGTCCGGCAAGCGCGATCGGGCCATGGACGCTGGCCGGCGAATGGATCAACAGTCCCCGGGCACGCGACTATTCACGCACGGCACGGTGCGAAAAACGGGAGGGGACCATGGCGGAACTTGCTGATCTCGGCGTGACGGGGCTGGCCACCATGGGCGCCAACCTGGCGCGCAACGCCGCCCGCAACGGCTTCCGCGTGGCGGTCCACAACCGCAGCAACGACAAGATCGAGCGCCTGCTCGCCGAGCACGGCCACGAGGGGCAGTTCGTCGGATCCACCGAACTGGCGGAATTCGTGGCGAGCCTGGCCAGGCCGCGCGTGGTGCTGATCATGGTCAAGGCGGGCAAGCCGGTCGACGCCGTGATCGACGACCTGCTGCGGCACCTGGAGCCGGGCGACATCGTCGTCGACGGCGGCAACTCGCTGTTCGAGGACACGCGCAGGCGCGAGGCGATGCTGTCCGGGCGCGGCCTGCGCTTCGTCGGCATGGGCGTCTCCGGCGGCGAGGAAGGCGCGCTGCTCGGCCCCAGCATGATGCCGGGCGGCGCGCGCGAGGCGTGGGACCGTGTGGCGCCGATGTTCACCAAGATGGCGGTGGCGGTCGACGGCGTGCCGTGCTGCGCGCTGATGGGCCCGGACGGCGCCGGGCACTACGTCAAGATGGTGCACAACGGCATCGAGTATGCCGACATGCAGCTCATCACCGAGGCCTACGACCTGATGCGCACGGTGTACGGCCGCAGCGCGGGCGAGATCAGCCGCGTGTTCGCCGGCTGGAAGACCGGCGACCTCGATTCCTACCTGGTCGAGATCACCGCCAACGTGCTGGCCAAGCAGGACCCGGACAGCGCCGCCGCCCTGGTCGACATGATCGTCGACGAGGCCGAGCAGAAGGGCACCGGGCGCTGGACCGCGCAATCGGCGCTCGACCTCGGGGTGCCGATCACCGCCATCACCGAGGCGGTGTTCGCGCGCGCCCTGTCCGGGCGGCCGAAGCAGCGACAGGCGGCGGAGGCGGCGCTGGGCGGCCTGCGCGGCGGCACGCTGGACGCGGGCCAGGCCGAGATCGACAAGATCCGCGACGCGCTGTACGCCTCCAAGATCGTCGCCTACGCGCAAGGCTTCGAGCAGCTCGCGGTCGCCTCGGCGCAGTTCAACTGGGACCTCGACCTCGGCACCATCGCGACCATCTGGCGCGGCGGCTGCATCATCCGCGCGGCCTTCCTCGACCGCATCCGCGAGGGCTACGAGAAGCACCCCGACGCCTTGAGCCTGCTGTTGCAGGACTATTTCGGCCAAGCCGTGCGCAAGGCCGAGCAGGCGTGGCGCGACGTGGTGGTGCTGGCGGTGCAGCACGGCGTCGCGGTGCCGGCGTTCGCCTCGTCGCTCGCGTATTACGACGGCCTGCGCCGGGCGCGCGGCCCGTCCAACCTGCTGCAAGGCCTGCGCGACTATTTCGGCGCCCACACCTACCGGCGCGTCGACAAGCCGGGCAGCTTCCACATCCGCTGGTCGCAGGACGGCAGCCAAATCCAAATGTAACCTGACTCTGGCACATGGTTTGCTGCGCTGCACACGAACGCCCGGTCGCGAGCCGGGGGTTCGTGTGCAACCGCGCGACCAAAAGGCCCCGTGCATGGCAACCCTCCGGCAAGCGCTGAAATCGGGCCACCCGCCGACACTGTTCGCCGCCTTCCTGTATTTCGATTTCTGCTTCTCGGTCTGGGTGCTGAACGGCGCCATGGGGCCGTTCCTGACCCAGAGCTTCCACCTGACGCCGGTGCAGACCGGCCTCATGGTCTCGATCCCGACCCTGGCCGGCGCGTTGATGCGCTTCCCGCTGGGCGTGCTGTCGCAGTACATCGGCCGCAAGAACGCCGCCATCGTCGAGATGAGCCTGATCGTCGTGGCGATGATCTACGGCTATTTGTTCGTCGAGACCTACCACGACGTGCTCGCCATGGGCATCCTGCTCGGCATCGCCGGCGCCTCGTTCGGCGTGGCGCTGTCGCTCGGCGCCGGCTGGTTCCCGCAGGAGCACAAGGGCCTCGCCATGGGCATCGCCGGCGCCGGCAACGCCGGGACCGTGGTGGCGCTGCTGGTGGCGCCCCCGGTGGCGCAAGCCTACGGCTGGCACGCGGTCTATGGCTGGACCGCGGTGGTCATGCTGATCCCGCTGGCGGTGATGGTGCTCATGGCCCGCGAGCCGCCCGACATCCGGCACCAGAGCCTGCGCGAGCACCTGGCGCCGTTGCGCGAGTTCGACGGCTGGGCGTTCAGCCTGATCTACGTGGTGACGTTCGGCGGCTTCATCGGCCTGTCGACGTTCCTGCCGTCGTTCTTCTTCAGCGAGTTCGGCGTGACCAAGGTCGAGGCGTCCTGGCTCACCATGCTGGCGGCGATCATGGGCTCCGGCATCCGCGCCGTGGGCGGCTACTGGGCCGACCGGGTGGGCGGCATCGCGGCGCTGGCGGTGGTGCTGCTGGCGGTGATCGGCACCTTCACGCTGCTCTCGGCGCAGCCGTCGCTGGTGCTGACCACGATCCTGTTCATGGCCTGTTTCGCGGCACTCGGAGCCGGCAACGGCGCGCTGTTCCAACTGGTGCCGCTGCGCTGGCCGATGACCACCGCCGTCGCGGGCTCGATGATCGGCGAGATCGGGGCGCTGGGCGGCGCCATCCTGCCCAACGCCATGGGGCTCTCGAAGAGCTGGACCGGCACGTTCGGCTGGGGATTCCTGTTCTACGCGGCGTTCTCGGCGGTGGTGCTCGGCGGCCTGATGCTGTTCCAGGCCCGATGGACCCGCACCTGGGTCGGCCCCTGGGGCCGCGCCCAGGCCACCCCGCGCGAGGTCGGGATGCCGCCGGACGGCCAGTTGGCGTCGGATTGACCCTTCTGCCTCAAAGTTGCGCAGAACTGCCCGATATGACGGCGACCGACACGCATTGTCCGTATTGTGCCCTGCAATGTGGCATGACGCTCACCCACGCGGACGGAAGCTGGACCGTGGCGGCGCGCGACTTCCCGACCAACAAGGGCGGGTTGTGCAAGAAGGGTTGGACCGCCGCGTCGCTGCTGCGCGCCCCGGGGCGGCTGACCACGGCGCTGCTGCGCGACCGCAAGGGCGGGCCGCTGCGTCCCGCCAGCGTCGAGGAGGCGCTGGACCGCGCCGCCGCCGGCATCCGGCGCGTGGAGGCGGCGCACGGGCGCGCCGCGGTGGCGGTGTTAGGCGGCGGCGGGCTGGCCAACGAGGAGGCGTGCCGGCTCGGCAAGTTAGCCCGCGTGGCGCTGGGCACCGCCAACATCGACTACAACGGCCGCTTCTGCATGGGCTCCGGCGCCAACGGCAACCTGCGGGCGTTCGGGCTCGACCGTGGCCTGCCGTTCCCGCTGTCGGACATCCCCGGCGCCGAGGCGATCCTGATCGCCGGCGGCAACCCGGCCGAGACGATGCCGCCGATCATGCAGTATTTCGAGGCGCAGCGCCGGCGCGGCGGCACGCTGGTCGTGGCCGACCCGCGCCGCACCGACACCGCGAAGCTGGCCCACATCCACCTGCAACTGGCGCCCGGCACGGACGCGGCGCTGGCCAACGGCCTGCTGCACGTGGCGGTGCGCGACAAGCTGATCGACGAGGCGTTCATCAAGACCCGCACCCAGGGCTTCCAGGCGGTGCGCCGGGTCTGCGCCTCGTTCTGGCCCGACCGGGTGGAGCGGATCACCGGCGTCCCGGCGGCGCTGGTCGAGCGCGCGGCGCACGTCATGGGCGAGGCCGCGACCGCGATGGTGCTGTCGGCGCGCGGCACCGAGCAGCAGAGCCACGGCACCGACAACGTGCAGGCGTTCATCAACCTGCTGCTGGCGTTGGGCAAGGCCGGCCGCGTGTCCTGCGGCTACGGCTGCCTGACCGGCCAGGGCAACGGCCAGGGCGGGCGCGAGCACGGCCAGAAGGCCGACCAGCTCCCCGGCTACCGCCGCCTGGCCGACCCCGCGCACCGCGCCGCCGTGGCGGCGGTGTGGGGCGTCGATCCCGACAGCCTGCCCGGCCCCGGCCTCAGCGCCGTCGAGCTGCTGGACGCGATGGGCGGCGAGGTGCGGGCGCTGCTGGTGATGGCGTCCAACGTCGTGGTCTCGGCGCCGGACAGCGCCGCGGTGCGGCAGGGCCTCGACCGGCTCGACCTGCTCGTGGTGGCCGACATGTTCCTGTCGGAGACGGCGCGGATGGCCGACATCGTGCTGCCGATCACGCAATGGGCCGAGGAGGAAGGCACCATGACCAACCTCGAAGGCCGGGTGCTGTTGCGGGCCCGCGCCGCCGTGCCGCCGCCCGGCGTGCGCAGCGACACCGAGATCCTGCACGGACTGGCGCGCCGGCTGGGCAGCACCGCCACGTTCGACGCCGAACCGGCGCGGGTGTTCGAGGAGCTGCGCCGCGCCAGCGCCGGCGGTGCCGCCGACTACTCCGGCATCAGCTACGCCCGCATCGCCGCCGAGGACGGCGTGTTCTGGCCCTGTCCGTCCGACGCGCACGCCGGGACGAAGCGGCTGTTCCTCGACCGCTTCGCGACCGATGACGGCCGCGCGCGCTTCCATCCGGTGCCGTTCCACGGCGCCGCCGAGCAGCCCGACGCCGAGTTCCCGTACGTGCTGACCACCGGCCGCGTGCTGGCGCAGTACCAGACTGGGGCGCAGACCCGCCACGTCCCGGAGCTGTGCGCCGCCGAGCCGCACGGCTTCGTGGAAATCCATCCCGACACCGCGCGCGGCCTGCGCATCGCCGACGGCGACACGGTCCGCCTCACCACGAGGCGCGGCGCCGCCATCGTGCGCGCCCGCCTCAGCCGCGACATCCGCCTCGACGTGCTGTTCGCGCCGTTCCACTGGGGCGGGCGCGCCACCATCAACCTGCTGACCAACCCCGTGCTCGACCCGATCTCGAAGATCCCGGAGTTCAAGGCGTGCGCGGTGCGCGCCGAACGGATCGAGCCCGAACCAGCACGAGCCGTCCCGCAGCCCGAACGAGCCGAGGTGCCATGATCGATTCCACGCCGCGCTTCCTGAACGGCGCTTTCGCCTTCGTGGGCGAGGGCTTCGACAAGCCGCGCCTGCTCGACGGGACGCTGGTCTATGTCGTCCCGCGCGACCGGCGGGCGCAGATGATCTACCTGCGCGCCGGCAATTCGAGCGGCGAGCTGCTGGCGCTGACGCTGATGCAGAACGACGTGGTGGCCCGCATCTTCCCGGTCGGCGCCAGGGCCAGCGTGCATGTGCCGCTGGCCGTGGTCGAGGACTTGCAGCCGGACACCCGCATCGAGGTGTTCTGCGCCGCCGAGGCGGGGACGCGCGGCACCGTCGTGCTCGACATCGGCATCCTCGAAATCTGAGTTCGGAACACACCATGAAGCAGCAACTGGTGGTCGTCGGCAACGGCATGGCGGGGGCGCGGGCGGTCGAGGAGGTGCTGGCGCTGGGCGGCGCCGAGCGGTTCGAGATCACCATGTTCGGCGACGAGCCGTACGGCAACTACAACCGCATCATGCTGTCCAACATCCTGAGCGGCATCCAGGACGCGAGCGAGATCTTCATCAACCCGCTGGCCTGGTACGAGGAGAACGGCGTCACCCTGCACGCCGGCAGCCGGGTGACGCGAATCGACCGCGCCTCGCGCCAGGTCCTCGCCGCCAACGGCGTCAAGGCGCGCTACGACAAGCTGCTGATCGCCACCGGCAGCCGCGCCATGATCCCGCCGATCGACGGCGCCCGCGACGCGAACGGCGAGCTGCGCGCAGGCGTGTTCGGCTTCCGCACCATCGACGACTGCAACGCCATCGTGGCGACCGCGAAGCGCAGCAGGCGCGCGGCGGTGATCGGCGGCGGCCTGCTCGGGCTGGAGGCGGCGCGCGGGCTGATGAACCATGGCTGCGAGGTGCATGTCGTCCACCTGGGCCAGCACCTGATGAACGCGCAGCTCGACGACACCGGCGGCGCCATCCTGCGCGCCACCATGGAGCGGATGGGTGTGACCATCCATCTCGGCAAATCCACCGCCGCGATCATGGGCACGGACGGCGTGACCGGCATCCGCTTCAAGGACGGCTCGACGCTCGACTGCGACATGGTGGTGATCTCGGCTGGCATAAAGCCGAACGCCGAGATCGGCCACGGCGCCGGCCTGACCGTCGAGCGGGCGATCGTGGTCGACAACCACATGCGCTCGGTGGACGACATGAACGTCTACGTGGTGGGCGAGTGCGCCCAGCACCGCGGCAAGGTCTACGGCCTGGTGGCGCCGCTGTGGGACCAGGCGCGGGTGTTCGCGCGACACGTCACCGGGCAGGACGCCCAGGCCGCCTATCACGGCTCCAAGCTCGCCACCAAGCTCAAGGTGATGGGCGTGGAACTCGCCTCCATGGGCATCACCGAGGCCACGGAGGAGCGCGACGAGGTGATCCAGTTCACCGAGGCCAGGCGCGGCATCTACAAGAAATTGATCGTGCGCGACGGCAGGCTGGTCGGCGGCATCCTGATGGGCGACATCGGCAAGGCCGCCTACCTGATGCAGGCGTTCGACCGCGACAGCCCGCTGCCGGACGAGCGGCTGGGCCTGCTGTTCGACCTCGGCACGCCGCCGCAGAAGGTGACGCTCGACGAGATGCCGGCCACGGCGCAGGTGTGCAACTGCAACGGCGTCACCAAGGCGGCGATCGGCGCCTGCGTCGCGAACGGCGCGCGCACGCCCAAGGCGGTGATGGCGGCGACCCGCGCCGGCATGGGCTGCGGCTCGTGCAAGGGGCTGGTGCAGGAGGTGGTCGAGTGGTGCTGCGGCGGCCAGGTCGAGGAGGACCCGTCGGCGCACTACTACGTGCCGTGCATCCCGATGGCCAAGCCCGAGCTGGTGCGCGCGATCCGCGAGCGGGGCCTGAAATCGGTCTCCGGCGTGTTCGCGGCGCTGGCGCATGACGGCAAGCCGGACGCCGCCAGCAAGCCGGCGCTGGCGTCGCTGCTCATCACGCTGTGGGACGACCAGTACGAGGACGAGCGCGACGCGCGCTTCATCAACGACCGCGTCCACGCCAACATCCAAAAGGATTCGACGTTCTCGGTGGTGCCGGAGATGCCGGGCGGCGTCACCACGCCGCGGGACCTGATGCGCATCGCCGAGGTCGCGATCAAGTACGACGTGCCGCTGGTCAAGCTCACCGGCGGCCAGCGCATCGACCTGGTGGGCATCGGCAAGGAGGATCTGCCGAAGGTCTGGGCGGACCTCGACATGCCGGCCGGCTGGGCCTGGGGCAAGAGCTACCGCACCTGCAAGAGCTGCATCGGCACCGACTATTGCCGCTTCGGCCTCGGCGACAGCATGGGCCTGGCCAAGAGGATCGAGGCCAAGTTCCGCGGCATCGACACGCCGGGCAAACTGAAGCTCGCCACCGCCGGCTGCCCGCGCAACTGCTCCGAGGCGATGGTCAAGGACGTCGGCGCGGTCGCCATCGGCAACGACCGCTGGGAGATCTACGTGGGCGGCGCCGCCGGCTCCTCGGTGCGCAAGGGCGACGTGCTCTGCACCGTGGACGGCGAGGACGCGGTGCTGCGCATCACCGGCCGGTTCACGCAATACTACCGCGAGCACGCGAAGTACAAGGAGCGCACCCACACCTTCATCGAGCGGGTCGGCATCGAGCGCGTGCGCGCCATCGTGGTGGACGACAGCGACGGGGTGGCGGCGGCGCTGGACGCCGCGATCGACGCCTCCTGCGCCTCGGTGCGCGACCCGTGGCAGGAGCGCGCCGCGCCCAAGACCGCCAACCAGTTCGCCTCGCTGATCCCGGCGGAGGCGTAGGTGGAGCAGGCGGTCGCGCACCTGTCGCAGATCCCCGCCGGCGAGGGCCGCACCTTCGCGCTCGGCACGCGGCGCATCGCGGTGTTCCACGGCCGCGACGGCGCGGTGTTCGCGACCCAGGCGGAGTGCCCGCACCGGGGCGGGCCGCTGGCCGACGGGCTGACCGACGGGCGCACGGTGGTCTGCCCGCTGCACGACCGGGTCTACGACCTGCGCAGCGGCGCCGCCCTGGTGGGCGATTGCGGCATCGAGGTCTACCCGGCGCGCTGCGACGAGGGCGGCACGATCCTGGTGGCGAGCGGCTGAAGCCGGCCGGAATCGGCGCGCATCACCTGGCCGCGCCACACCACCCGGCCGCCGAGATAGCTGGCCGCGACCTGGCCCACCGACAGGCACTCGCGCAGCGGCAGCAGCCAGGCCGCGACGCCGTGGCCCGGCCGCAGCGCGCGGTCGTTGC
>CAXTVL010000064.1:0-5183 GCA_964247515.1 uncultured Acetobacteraceae bacterium
GCCGCGACCAGCGACGCCCCGCCCCGCCACGCAGCCCATGGCCGCATCATGACCGCGACACCGGTCGCCGGGAGCGCCACCACGATGCCGAGCCAGGCCCAAGGCTCGCCGCCCCAGGAGAAATACGCGACACTGCCCGCGGTCATTGCCACCGGCAGCCACAGCGCGAACCGCCCCCGCTCCACCGCGACCCACGCCGCCAACCCGGCCGACGCGGCACGCAGCAGCGACGGCTTGGGCCGGACCGGGGTGAGCATCAGTTGCATGGTCGTAACGTTACTCCGGTTCGCGGTGGAACGTCACCATGCTAAGTGCCGCGCATGACTGTCCGCACCCGCTTCGCCCCCAGCCCGACCGGCCTGCTGCACATCGGCGGCGCCCGCACCGCGCTGTTCAACTTCCTGTTCGCCCGCCACCACGGCGGCGAGTACCTGCTGCGGGTCGAGGACACCGACCGCGAGCGCAGCACGCCGGAAGCCACCCGGGTCATCCTGGAAGGTCTGGAGTGGCTCGGCCGGTCGCCGGACCACCCGCCGGGGTTCCAGTCGACCCGCGCCGCGCGGCACGCCGCGGTGGCGCGGGCGATGCTGGAGGCGGGCCATGCCTACCGCTGCTGGACCTCGGCCGAGGAGCTGCGGCAGATGCGCGAGCAGGCGGTCGCCGAGCGCCGTCCGCCGCGCTACGATGGGCGCTGGCGCGACCGCGACCCGGCCACGGCACCCGCCGACGTGGCGCCGGTGATCCGCCTGCGGGCGCCGCAGACGGGCGAGACCGTGCTGCGCGACCTGGTGCAGGGCGAGGTGCGGGTCGCCCGCGCCGAGCTCGACGACATGGTGATCCTGCGCAGCGACGGCACGCCCACCTACCTGCACGCGGTCGTGGTCGACGATCATGACATGGGCATCAGCCACGTCATCCGCGGCGACGACCACCTGACCAACGCCTTCCGCCAACTCCAGGTCTACGACGCGATGGGCTGGCAGCCGCCGGCGTTCGCGCACATCCCGCTGATCCACGGCGCCGACGGCGCAAAGCTGTCGAAGCGGCACGGCGCGGTGAGCGTGCTGGAGTTCCGCCAGCAGGGCTTCTTGCCCGAGGCGCTGTGCAACTACCTGCTGCGGCTGGGCTGGGGCCACGGCGACGCCGAGCTGCTGTCGCGCGACCAGGCCGTAGCCCTGTTCGACCTGGACGGCGTGGGCCGGGGTGCCGCGCGCATGGATTACGCCAAGCTCACCCATGTGAACGGCGTCTGGCTGCGTGCCGCCGACGACGCCCGGCTGGTTGCCGAGACGCTGGACCGGTTTCGCCACGACCCGGCGCTCGCCGTGGACGAGACCGTCGCCGCACGGCTGCTCGCGTTGATGCCGGGCCTCAAGGAGCGCGCCAGGACGTTGGTCGAGTTGGCCGACAGCGCCGGCTTCCTGGCCCGCTCGGTGCCGCTGCCGATGGAGCCGAAGGCGCTGACGCTGCTGACACCGGCCGCGCGCGGATTGCTGCGCGACGTGGCACCGGCGCTGGCGGCCACCGACTTCTCGCGCGCTGCCCTGGACGCCGCGTTGCGGGTGTTCGCCGAGGCGCATGGGCACAAGCTCGGCCAGGTGGCGCAGCCGCTGCGCGCGGCGCTGACCGGCAGCACGACCAGCCCCGGCATCGACGCGACACTGGCCGCCCTGGGCCGCCACGAGTCACTGGCCCGCATCGCCGCCGCCGCCGAGGCATGACGCGCCACCTGCTCGCGATCGAAGGGATGCACCCGCCGGAGATCGCGCGCATCCTCGACCTCGCCGAGAGCTACGTCTTGCTCAACCGCTCCGGCAAGACGGCGCGCGACAGGCTGCGCGGGCGCACGCTGATCAACCTGTTCTACGAGGACAGCACCCGCACCCGCACCAGCTTCGAGCTGGCCGGCAAGCGGCTCGGGGCGGACGTGGTCAGCATGGCGGTCGCCACCAGCAGCGTGAGCAAGGGCGAGACGCTGATCGACACCGCCGCGACCCTCAACGCCATGCAGTGCGACCTGCTGGTGGTGCGCCACGCCGAGAGCGGTGCGGCCGCCCTGCTGGCGCAGAAAGTGGATGCCGCCGTGGTCAACGCCGGCGACGGCACCCACGAGCACCCGACCCAGGCGCTGCTCGACGCGCTCACCATCCGCAGGCGGGTGGGCCGGCTCGACAGCCTGGTGGTCGCGATCTGCGGCGACATCCTGCACTCGCGGGTGGCGCGTTCCAACATCCACCTGTTCACCGCGATGGGCAGCCAGGTGCGGGTGGTGGGGCCGCCGACGCTGATCCCGCCGCAGGCCGAGCGGCTGGGCGTTGCGGTGTTCCACGACATGACGGCGGGCCTCGCTGGAGTGGACATCGTGATGATGCTGCGGCTGCAGCGCGAGCGCATGGCCGGCGGCTACGTGGCCAGCGGGCGCGAGTATTTCCGCTTCTACGGCCTCGACGCCGCCAAGCTGGCGCACGCCGCCCCGCACGCGCTGGTGCTGCACCCGGGCCCGATGAACCGCGGCGTCGAGATCGACAGCGCGGTCGCCGACGACCTGCGGCGCAGCGTCATCCGCGAGCAGGTCGAGATGGGCGTCGCCGTCCGCATGGCGGTGCTCGACCTGCTGGCCCGGCCGGGCCAGGCCGCGTGACGGACCTGCTGTTCACCGGGGTGCGCCTGGTCTGCCCGGCCAGCGGGCTGGACGGACCGGGCGAGTTGCTGGTCCGCGACGGCCGCATCGCCGATGTCGGGCGCTCGCTGGGCCGCCCCGACGGAGCCGTGGTGATCGAGGGCGACGACGCCGTGCTCTGCCCCGGCTTGGTCGACATGCGTGCCGAGCTGGGCGAGCCGGGCGGCGCCTACCGCGAGACCATCCCCTCGGCGGCCATCGCGGCGGCGGCCGGCGGCATCACCACCGTGGCCGCCCTGCCCGACACCGCGCCCGCGATCGACGAACCGGGCTTGGTCCGGCTGTTGCGCGCGCGCGGCGAGGAGACCGGCTCGCTCACCGTGCTGCCGTACGCGGCGGTGACGCGCGGCTGCCTGGGACAAGAGCTGGCCGAATTCGGATTGTTGCGTGAGGCCGGCGCGGTGGCGTTCAGCGATGGCGGCCGCGCGATCGGCCCGGCGCGGCTGATGCGCCTGGCGCTGGCCTACGCGCGCACGTTCGGTGCGCGCGTGATGCAGCACGCCGAGGAGCCGTCACTGGCCGCCGGCGGCGACGCCACCGAAGGCGAGCAGGCGACCCGCATGGGCCTGCGCGGCATCCCGGCCGAGGCCGAGGCGATGATGGTGGCGCGCGACGTCCGGTTGGCGGCGATGACCGGCGGCGCGGTGCATTTCGCCCACGTCTCGACCGCGGCGGCGCTCGACCTGATCCGCCGCGCCAAGGCGGACGGCCTCGACGTCACCTGCGACACCGCGCCGCCCTATTTCGACCTGAACGAGACGGCGATCGGTGACTACCGCACCTTCGCCAAGCTGTCGCCGCCGCTGCGCTGCGAGGCGGACCGGCTGGCCGTTGTCGCGGGCTTGGTGGATGGCACCATCGACGCCATCGCCAGCGACCACCAGCCACGCGGAGTCGACGAGAAGCGGGTGCCTTTCGGCCAGGCGGCGGTCGGCGGCGCCGGACTGTCGACGCTGCTCGGCATCACCTTGGCGCAGGTGCATGGCGGCGCGCTATCACTGGCACGGGCGATTGAGCTGCTGACGGTCCGCCCGGCCCGCCTGCTGGGCAGCGCCGCCGGCACGCTGCGGCGTGGCGAATTGGCCGACCTGTGCCTGTTCGACTTCGAGCGCATCTGGCAGGTGCAGTCGGGCGCCCTGCCCGGCCGCGCCCAGAACACGCCGTTCGATGGGCGGGCGCTGGAGGGCAGGGTCGTGGGCACCTGGAAGGCCGGGCGAAAAACTTGAAGCGCTTCCTCTAACTCGAAGACAACGTTATTTTGAGGACGAGTATGATTGAGTTGTGTCGAGATCCGGCCAAATACTTTGGGATAGGCCGTTAAAGACAAGCAGCGGAGACAACGCATGGGCCTGCTGGTGGATGGCGTGTGGCACGATGCCTGGTATGACACCAGCAAGAGCGGCGGCGCGTTCGTGCGCACCGACGCGCAGTTCCGCGACTGGGTGACGGCCGACGCCAGCGGCGGCTTCCCCGCCGAGGCCGGGCGCTACCACCTCTATGTCTCGCTCGCCTGTCCCTGGGCGTCGCGCGCCGTGATCTTCCGCAAGCTCAAGCGGCTGGAGGGCGTGGTCGGCCTGACCAACGTCTCACCGCTGATGCTGGAACGCGGCTGGGTGTTCGAGGCGCCCGACCCGGTGCTGGGCAAGTCGGCGCTGTCCGAGGTCTACACGCAGGCCCGGCCCGACTACTCCGGCCGGGTCACGGTGCCGGTGCTGTGGGACAAGCGGACGGAGACGATCGTCAGCAACGAATCCTCGGAGATCATCCGGATGTTCAACCGCGCCTTCGACGGCGTGGGCGGCGACGCGGCGGTGGATTTCTGCCCGCCCGACCTGGTGCCCGAGATCGACGCCGTCAACGCGACCGTCTACGACACGGTCAACAACGGCGTCTACAAGGCCGGCTTCGCCACCAAGCAGGAGCCTTACGAGGCCGCGGTGCGGGCGCTGTTCGCCACGCTGGACACGCTGGAGCGGCGCCTCGCGGGCCAGCGCTACCTATGCGGCGACCGCGTGACCGAGGCCGATTGGCGGCTGTTCACCACGCTGGCGCGGTTCGACGCGGTGTACTACGCGCACTTCAAGTGCAACATAAGGCATTTGTGGGACTATCCCGCGCTGTGGGGATACGCGCGCGACCTCTACCAAACGCCCGGGGTGGCCGAGACGGTCGATCTCGGCCAGATCAAGCAGCACTACTACCGCAGCCAGCCCAGCGTGAACCCGAGCGGGATCGTGCCGGTAGGGCCGACCGTCGACCTTGCCGCCCCGCACGACCGCGCCCGGCTGTCAGCGTAGCAGCGCCGTCAGCGCCACCATCAGCACGCCCATCCGCGGCGCCGCGAGCTGGTCGCGGGCCTGTAGCTCGGAGGCAAGCACCACCCCGGACGCCACGGCCAGGATGCCGCCGCCCAGCCGCCTGGTCTGGTACGGCAGCATCAGCAGGCCGCCGACCAGCTCGGCGGCGGCGCCGACAACCAGCCAGGCGGCGGCGGCGAAGGCGA
>CAXTVL010000064.1:5193-6150 GCA_964247515.1 uncultured Acetobacteraceae bacterium
CGGCGCTGGTCTAGCTTCCGTCCCCGCGCCGAACCCCCCCCCGGCCGCCCCGGCCCGGCTCCCGCCGCCCACCCGCGTGGTCGGGGAGGGCTGCATCAGCCGCCCGCCGACCAGCGCGGCGGCGGCGACGTTGTTCATCTGCTGCCGGCTCCAACCCCAGCCCTCGAACAGCTTGCGGTACGAGCGGTTGCCGGCCAGCTTGTCGAAGCCGGCCACCGCCATGCCCAGACCCAGCAGCGGCATGATCGTGTGCGATACCCTCATGGCGATCTCCTTGTTCGAGCCACCAACGCCGGCGGCCGGCGCCGGCTGCATGGCTTTCGGCTTGTGTCGGCGTCGCAGGCTGGCGACACTCGCACGATGACATGGATGGTCGTGGCGGTCGTGGGCTACCTGCTGGGCTCGGTCCCGTTCGGGCTGCTGCTCACCCGCGCCGCCGGGCTCGGCGACATCCGCGCCATCGGCTCCGGCAACATCGGCGCCACCAACGTGCTGCGCACCGGCAAGCGCGGCCTCGCCGCCGCGACCCTGCTGCTGGACGGGCTGAAGGGCGCTGGCGCGGTGCTGGTCGGGTTGTGGGCGGCCGGCACGCCGGGCGCGCTGGTCGGCGGGCTTGCGGCCGTGCTGGGGCACCTGTTCCCGGCCTGGCTGCGGTTCCACGGCGGCAAAGGGGTCGCGACCGGCTTCGGCGTGCTGATCGCGGCCAACCCGTTCGCGGGCCTGGCGGCGGGCGCGGTGTGGCTCGCGGTGGCGGCTGCCACGCGGCTGTCCTCGGCCGGGGCGCTCAGCGCGTTCGCCGCCTCACCGCTGCTGGCTTGGGCGACCGGCTCGCGGCCCACCGGCATCGCCCTGGCGCTGGCGGTCGCGGTGCTGGTCTGGGTGCGCCACGAGGCCAACATCCGCCGCCTGCTGGCCGGCACCGAGCCGCGCATCGGCCGCTGACGTGACCATCGAGGA
>CAXTVL010000064.1:6160-10456 GCA_964247515.1 uncultured Acetobacteraceae bacterium
GCTGCGGTTGACCCGCGCCGAGGGGGTCGGGCCGGTGCGCTACCGCCGGCTGTTGCTGCGTTTCGGCAGCGCCGCCGCGGCCTTGGAGGCGCTGCCCGGCCTGGCGCGCGCGGCACCGGCGATCCCCTCCACCGAGGCGGCGCGCCGCGAGCTGGACGGCCTGGCGGCGATCGGGGCGCGGATGCTGTTCCTGGGCCAGCCGGACTACCCGGCGCTGTTGGCGCTGCTGGACGACGCGCCACCGGCGCTCGCGTTGCAGGGCGACGTGGCGGCGCTGCAGCCGCGCGGCGTTGGCATCGTCGGCAGCCGTAACGCCAGCCTCAATGGCCGCAACATGGCCCGGCAACTGGCGCGCGAGCTGGCCGAGGCCGGGTTCGCGGTGGGCTCCGGCATGGCGCGCGGCGTCGACGCGGCGGCGCATGACGGCGCCCTCGCCGGCGGGCGCACCATCGCCTGCGTCGCCGGCGGACTCGACCGCCCGTACCCGGCCGAGCACGCGAGGCTGCAGGCGCGCATCGCCGAGCGCGGCGCCGTGGTGTCCGAGATGCCGCTCGGCACGGTGCCGCAGGCGCGCCACTTCCCGCGCCGCAACCGCCTGATCGCCGGGCTGTCGCTGGGCATCGTGGTGGTCGAGGCGGCGGCCCGCTCCGGCAGCCTGATCACCGCGCGGCTGGCGCAGGAGACCGGGCGCGACCTGTTCGCCGTCCCCGGCTCGCCGCTCGACCCGCGCTGCCGTGGCGCCAACGACCTGATCCGCCAGGGGGCGACGCTGACCGAGGGCTTGGCCGACATCGTGGACAATTTGACCGACGACCCGCGCCACGAAGGGGTGGCCCGGGCGCCGCTGTTCAAGCGCGCCGGACGGGTGGCCGGGCTTGCGGAAGGCGTTCCGGCGTTCCATCTCGACGCCGACACCGAGAGGGTCCAGCCCGATGGCGTACGCGACCGGGTGCTCGACCTGCTCGGCCCCGCCCCGGCCACGGTTGACGACCTGATCCGCGACTGCCAGTTCTCCGCCGCGACGGTCGTTTCGGTGCTCATCGAATTGGAGCTGGCCGGCTTGACCGAGAACCTGCCCGGCAACCGGGTGGCCCTGCTGCAACCGGGTGCCACGGGTGCCCGCTGATAGGATGCCATGACCGACGTCGTCGTCGTCGAATCGCCCGCCAAAGCCAAGACAATCAACAAATATCTCGGCGACGGCTTCACCGTGCTGGCGAGCTTTGGCCATGTGCGCGACCTGCCGCCCAAGGACGGCAGCGTGCGGCCGGACGAGGATTTCGCGATGGACTGGTCGGCCGACGAGCGCGGCGCCAAGCAGATCGCCGCCATCGCCAAGGCGTTGAAGGGCGCCGACACCCTGTACCTCGCGACCGACCCGGACCGCGAGGGCGAGGCGATCAGTTGGCATGTCCGCGCCATGCTCGACGAGAAGCGGCTGCTCGCCGGCAAGACGGTCCACCGCGTCACCTTCAACGAGATCACCCGCAACGCGGTGCGCACCGCGATGGCCAACCCGCGCGACCTCGACCAGCCGCTGATCGAGGCCTACCTGGCGCGCCGCGCGCTCGACTACCTGGTCGGCTTCACGCTGTCGCCGGTGCTGTGGCGCAAGCTGCCGGGCAGCAAGAGCGCCGGGCGGGTGCAGTCGGTCGCGTTGCGCCTGATCAGCGAGCGCGAGGCCGAGATCGAGGTCTTCAGGCCGCGCGAGTACTGGACCATCGAGGTGCCGTTCACGACGCCGGCCGGGGCGCCGTTCACCGGCCGGCTCACCCATCTCGACGGCAGGCGCTTGGACCAGTTCGACCTTGGTGACGCCGCCCGTGCGGCGGCGGCGAAGGCCGCGGTCGAGGCCGGCAGCTACGCCGTGGCCTCGGTCGAACGCAAGCGGGTCAAGCGCAACCCGTCCGCACCGTTCACCACCTCGACCTTGCAGCAGGAAGCGTCGCGCAAACTGGGGTTCGGCGCGCAGCAGACCATGCGGCTGGCGCAGGGCCTGTATGAGGGCGTGGACATCGACGGCGACGCCACCGGCCTCATCACCTACATGCGCACCGACGGCGTGCAGATGGCGGCCGAGGCGATCGCCGCGATCCGCGAGCATGTCGGCGAGGCGTACGGGACGCGCTACCTGCCGACAGCGCCCCGGCTGTATCAGGCCCGTGCCAAGAACGCCCAGGAGGCGCACGAGGCGGTGCGGCCGACCGACGTGGCGCGAACCCCCGCCGCCGTCGCCCGCTACCTCGACCCGGAGCAGCGCCGCCTGTACGACCTGATCTGGAAACGGGCCGTGGCCAGCCAGATGCAATCCGCCGAGCTCGATCAGGTGATGGTCGAAATCGCCGACCCCGCGCGACCGGAAGGCCCGAGGCTGCGCGCCAACGGCTCGATCATCGCCTTCGACGGCTATCTCAAGCTGTATCGCGAGGGTCGCGACGACGTGGCCGACGAGGACGACGAGCGGATGCTGCCGCCGATGGCCGAGCGCGACCCGCTGAAGCACGGCGAAGTCGCCGCGACCCAGCACTTCACCCAGCCGCCGCCGCGCTTTTCCGAGGCGAGCCTGGTCAAGAAAATGGAGGAGCTGGGCATCGGCCGCCCCTCGACCTACGCCAGCATCCTGTCCGTGCTGACCAAGCGCGAATACGTCCGGCTGGAGAGCCGGCGCTTCATCCCGGAGGACCGTGGCCGGTTGGTCACTGCGTTCCTGACCAGCTTCTTCGAGCGCTACGTCGACACCGGTTTCACCGCAGCCCTCGAGGAGCAGCTCGACGACATCTCCGGCGGCCGGGCCGAGTGGCGCGAGGTGATGCGCGCGTTCTGGGAACAGTTCAGCCGCGCCATCGAGCAGACCCGCGAGCTCAAGATCAGTGACGTCATCGCCGCCCTAGACCAGGATCTCGGCGAGCATTTCTTCCCGGCGCGCGAGGACGGTGCGGACCCGCGCGGCTGCCCGTCCTGCCACGCCGGCCGGCTCGGCCTCAAGCTCGGCCGGCACGGCAGCTTCATCGGCTGCTCGAATTACCCGGAGTGCCAGTACACCAGGCGGCTGGCGCTGGAGTCCGCCAATGGCGACGGCGACACGCTGAAGGAAGGGCTGCGCGCGCTCGGCCACCACCCCGAGACCGGCGAGGACGTCACTGTCCGCCGCGGCCCGTATGGCGTCTACGTGCAACAGGGCGAGCAGGTGCCGGACAGCAAGGTGCGGCCGCGCCGCACCTCGCTGCCGCGCGGCGTCGACGGCGGCACGGTGACGCTGGAGCAGGCGCTGGGTCTGCTGTCGCTGCCGCGCATCGTGGGCATCCATCCCGAGACCCGCGAGCCGATCGAGGCCGGGATCGGGCGGTTCGGGCCGTTCGTCAAGATGGCCGGCATCTTCGCCTCGCTCGACCGCGACGACGACGTGCTGGCGGTGGGGCTGAACCGCGCCGTCGACGTGCTGGCGACCAAGCTCGCCAGCGTGCGCACATTGGGGCCGCACCCGTCGGGCGGCGAGCCGGTGCTGGTGAAGAAGGGCCGTTTCGGACCGTATGCCCAGCACGGCAACAAGGTGGCGACGCTGCCGCGTGACGTGGCGATGGACGATGTGACGCTGGACGCGGCGGTGGCGTTGCTGGCCGAGCGGGGCAAGGTGCTGGTCAAGAAGGGCGGCAAGGCCAAGCCAGCGCGCAAGGCGGCTGCGCCGAAGGCGGTGGCGGCGAAGCCCCCGGCCAAGCCGGCAGTCAAGAAGAAGCCCGCCAAGAAGAAGCCGGCGAAGAAGAACCTGTCACTGAAGTCGCGCGCCAAGGCCGCCGGCTGAGGTGGCGCGCAAGAACACCCAGCCGCCAGCCCCGCTGCCGAGCCGCGAGGCGATCCTGCGCTTCATCAAGGAGTCGCCGGGCCGGGTCGGCAAGCGCGAGATCACCCGCGAGTTCAAGCTCGGCCCCGACCAGAGGGCCGAGTTGCGCGGCGTGCTGAAGGCTCTGGCGGAGCACGGCGACGTGGCGCCGGCGGGCCACCCCGGGTCCCCGCGGCGGGGGCGCCGCCCCGCCGCGACCGTGGTGCAGGTGAGCGGCACCGATCCGGACGGCGAGGCGATCGCCCGCCCGGTCGAATGGAGCCAGCCGGGGCCGCCGCCGATGGTGCTGATGGCGGCCGAGCCGCGCGGCCAGGCGGCGCTGGCACCTGGCGAGCGCGTGCTGGCACGGCTGCGACCGATCGGGCCGGGGCGGTTCGAGGGCCGCACGCTCAAGCGGCTGACCGACGCGCCCGGGCGCGTGCTGGGCGTGTTCCGGTCCGGCGGGCAACCCGGCGCCC
>CAXTVL010000065.1:0-10450 GCA_964247515.1 uncultured Acetobacteraceae bacterium
AGCACGACCGGCGCATCGCCGTCGATGCTCCGCTCGTCGGCGATGCGCAGGCGGGCGAAGCTGCGGCCGACCTGCCCCAGCAGCCGCGCCGCCGGCAGCCACGCCGCGCGCACCTCGACCGCCTCTCGGTGTACCGCGGCCAGGCCCTGCAACGCGGCGAGGCTCGGCCCCATGGCCACCAGCAGGATGACGGCGAACGCCATCGCCACCTTGTGGCGGATAGTCCACCCAGCCGCGACACGCCCCATGATCCGCCCTGCCAGCCCCCGCTTACCCGGCGAGCATAGGCGGCAGATGCGTCGTTTCGGTTAACGGACCGGGGTTTTCACGATGCGGCAATTGACCATGCCACGACGATAGCGTTACAGGAACGAACCGAAATCACCGGGCGCGAAGCAGGTCGATGGCTCCCTACGCGGTTGTGTTCAAGGCGTTCTTCTACGACGAGTTCGTGCGCCGCCGGCTCGACCACGTGGTCCGCGCCGCCGGCTCGGGCGACGTGTTCCTGCTGATCGACGAGACCGCCGGCCCGGCCGGGCCGATCGACTTTCCACGCGTGGTGAGGCTCACCGAGGCCGCCGTGGCGGCGCAGGGCTTCCCGCCGATCGCCGCCCAAGGCTCGTTGTTCTGGTACAACGCCGACTACCCGATGTACTACTTCCAGCGCCTGCACCCCGGATACGCGTACTACGCGGTGGTCGAGTACGACGCGGTGCCCAACCGCCCCATGGACAGCTTGGTCGAGGCCTGCGCCGCGCACTCGATCGACCTGCTGGGCCAGCCGATCGCGCAATCGACCGACCAGTACTACTGGACCGGCAGCATGACGCGGTTCTACCCGCGCGACGCGGTGCGGCCGTTCCTGGTCTGCGCCGCGGTGCTGTCGCGGCGCGCGATCGAGCACCTGGCCGCCTGCCGCATCGCCCAAGGTCACACGATGCAAAGCGAGGAGCACGGCCCCGCCGACGCGGCGCGGTGGCCGATCGGCGAGTGCTTCATCGCGACCGAGCTGGGCCAGGCCGGGTTCGCGATCCGCGACCTGTCCTCGTTCGGCCGGCTGAGCAAGTTCGACTGGTGGCCGCCCTACCACGAGTCCGAACTGCCGGATTTGGGCGGCGAGCTGTTCGTCCACCCGGTGCTGATCGGCCGCCGCTACTGGCGCTCGTTCTTCAAGACCAGCCTGAAATGGGCGCTGATCAAGATGGCCAAGCAGCTCCCGCCGCGCCTGCTGCGCAGGCTTGCCCGGGCGGTGCGCGGCGCGCCGCCCGACCCCCTCGCGACACAACCGACCCTGCCGTAGCGGCGGCCTTCCCGCTGACCGGCGTGCTGCGCTGCGAGACAAGTTGCGCCGATGGCATTGCGCGCCGCGCGAACCGCGTGATAGAAATTACCCAACAAGAAAATTTTTTGGGGAAACGCGTGCCGACCGTTGGCGGACATTCAGGCGGGGGCCATCCGGGCGCGGCGCATCCGGGCGAGGGCGACGAGGCGGCGTTGGCCGCGCGCGCCGCCTGGCTGTACTACGTCGAGGATTTGACGCAGGCCGAGGTCGCCAAGCGGCTGGGCCTGGCACCGCTCAAGGCGCACCGGATCATCGCCCACGCCACCCGCAGCGGCCTGGTCCGGGTGTTCGTGGACGGCCCGATCAGCGGCTGCATGGAGCTGGAGCGCGCATTGGGCCAGCAATACGGCCTGCGCACCTGCCGGGTGGTGCCAAGCCCCGCCGCGGACTCGCCGCAAGATGCCCCATTGCCGTTGCGCGCCATCGGCCGCGCCGCCGCCGGCTACCTGACCGGGCTGCTGGACGCGGGCCAGCACAAGGTCATCGGCGTGGGCCACGGCCGCACCCTGGCCGCCATGGTGAGCGAGATGCCGAGCCGCCCGGCGCCGGCCGGGGTGCGCTTCATCTCGATCCTGGGCAGCCTGCCGCACGTCATGGCGGCCAACCCGTACGACGTGATCTACCGCCTGGCCGACAAGACATCGGCCGATGCCGACGTGATGCCGGTGCCGTTCCTGGCCAACACCGCCGAGGACCGCGCCGTGCTGCTGCGCCAGGACGGGGTCGCCGAGACGTTGCGCGCGGCGGCGGCGGCGACGCTGTTCCTGATCGGCATCGGCGAGGTGGGCGGGCGCGCCTTCCTGCCCGCCAGCAGCGCCATCGTGGCGCGCGAGGTGGCCGCATTGCAGCAGGCCGGTGCCGTCGGCGAGACGCTGGGCTTCTACTTCGACGCCGATGGGCGGCTGCTCGACACGCCGTTGCACGACAAGGTCGTCACCGTCTCGCCCGAGGCGCGGCGGGGCCGCGACGCCGTGGCGGTGGCGGGCGGCAGCGGCAAGGCGGCCGCGATCCGCGCGATCCTGCGCACCGGCCTGCTCACCGGCCTGATCACCGACGAGGCGACCGCGCGGAGCCTGGTCGGCCCCCCTCTCTACCGCGCCAACACACGAGGACCAGACATGCAGAACACGCTCAGGAAGACCGCGCCCAAGCGAAGCCGGGGCAAAGCCGCGCTGGCGGCCATGACGGCGCTGTGCGCGACGCTCGCGGCCGCGACCGGCGCCCGCGCCGCCGATGTGGCCAACGTCAAGGTGGCGTTCCTGATGCCCGACGAGGGATCGACCCGTTACGAGGAGCACGACCGGCCCGGCTTCGTGGCCGAGATGCAGAAGCTGTGCCCGACCTGCACGGTGCTGTACCAGAACGCCAACGGCGACGCCTCGCGCCAGCAGCAGCAGTTCAACTCGGTGATCTCGCAGGGCGCCAAGGCGATCGTGATCGATCCCGTGGACTCGACCGCGGCCGCCTCGCTGGTGCACCAGGCGCAGGGCCAGGGCATCAAGGTGATCGCCTACGACCGCCCGATCCCCTCGGCCAAGGCCGACTACTACGTCTCGTTCAACAACGAGCAGATCGGCAGGACCATCGCGCAGTCGCTGGTCCGCCGCCTCAAGGCGACGAAGGTGCCGACGCAGGGCGTGGGCGTGCTCGAGATCAACGGCTCGCCCACCGACGCCGCCGCCGGGCTGATCAAGAAGGGCGTGCACGAGGGCCTCGCCGGCAGCGGGTACAAGACGCTGGCCGAGTACGACACGCCGGATTGGCTGCCGTCCAAGGCGCAGCAATGGACCGGCGGGCAGGTGACGCGGTTCGGCAAGAAGATCGTGGGCGTCGTCGCCGCCAACGACGGCACCGGCGGCGCCGCCGTCGCCGCGTTCAAGGCGGCCGGTGTCAGCCCGGTGCCGCCGGTCACGGGCAACGACGCCACCATCGCCGGCCTGCAGCTCATCATCTCGGGCGACCAGTACAACACCATCGTCAAGCCGAGCGAGATCGTCGCCGCCGCCGCCGCGAACGTCACGATCGATCTGCTCCGCGGCCAGGCGCCGAAAGCCAAGACGACCCTGTTCGGCACGCCCACCGAGCTGTTCGTGCCCACGCTGGTCACGGCGGAGAACCTGAAATCGGAGATCGTCGACAAGCAGGTCGCGGGCAAGCCGATCGAGACCGCCACGGTGCTGTGCACCGACCGCTACGCCACCGGCTGCACCAAGCTCGGCATCACGCCCTGATCCTGGGCCGCCCGGACGCTGCGTCCGGGCGGCCGCTCGTCCAAACCGACGCGGAGGCCGCCACGCATGACCGACACAGCGATGCCACCCACGGGCGTGCCGCCGGCCGGCGAGGTGGTGCTCAGCCTGCGCCGCGTCTCCAAGCAGTTCGGCGCGGTCTCCGCGCTGACCGACATCGACCTCGAGGTGCGCGCCGGCGAGGTGGTGGCGCTGGTGGGCGACAACGGCGCCGGCAAGTCCACCCTGGTCAAGGTGCTCGCCGGCGTGCACCAGCCGAGCTCCGGCACGATCAGCTTCCAGGGCCGCGAGGTGACGCTGGCCGACCCCAGCGCCTCGCTGGCGCTGGGCATCGCCACCGTGTTCCAGGACCTCGCCTTGTGCGAGAACCTCGACGTCGTGGCCAACATCTATCTCGGCAAGGAGCTCCGGCCGCGCCAGCTCGACGAGGTGGCGATGGAGGTGCGCGCCTGGACGCTGCTGCGGGAATTGTCGGCCCGCATCCCCAGCGTGCGCATCCCGGTCGCCTCGCTGTCCGGCGGCCAGCGCCAGACCGTCGCCATTGCCCGCTCGCTGCTGCTGGAACCCAAGCTGATCCTGCTCGACGAGCCGACCGCGGCGCTCGGTGTCGCGCAGACCGCCGAGGTGCTCGACCTGATCGAGCGGGTGCGCGAGCGCGGCCTCGGCGTCATCATGATCAGCCACAACATGGAGGACGTGCGCGCCGTGGCCGACCGCATCGTGGTGCTGCGGCTGGGGCGCAACAACGGCGTGTTCACCCCCGACGCCTCGAACCAGGAGCTGGTCAGCGCCATCACCGGCGCCTCCGACAACTCGGTCTCGCGCCGCTCCCGGCGCCGGGCGCAAGCTGACGCGACGCAGGAGGCGCGGCCATGAGCGGCGACGAGGCCGGCGCGCCGCTGCTCGACCGGGCCGACGAGCGGGTCACGCACGCGAGCGGGGGGGGCGGCGCGGTCCGCTCCTTCATCGACCGGGTGCGCTCGGGCGACCTCGGCTCGCTGCCGGTGGTGGTCGGGCTCGCCATCATCTGCACCGTGTTCCAGAGCCTGAACCCGGTGTTCCTGTCGAGCAACAACCTTGTCAACCTGCTGTTCGACAGCGCCACCATCGGCGTCATCTCGCTGGGCATCGTGTGCATCCTGATGGTGGGCGAGATCGACCTGTCGGTGGGCTCGGTCAGCGGCTTCGCCTCCGCCGTGGTCGGCGTGCTGTGGGTCAACCATGGCTGGCCGGTCGGGCTCGCGGTGCTGGCCGCGCTCGCGGTCGGGGCGGCGATCGGCGCGCTGTACGCGCTGCTGTTCAACCGCTTCGGAATGCCGAGCTTCGTCTCGACCCTGGCCGGGCTGCTCGCCGTGTTGGGCTTGCAGCTCTACGTGCTGGGCGAGAGCGGCTCGATCAACCTGCCGTACGGCTCGGCCGTGGTGGATTTCGGCCAGACCCTGTTCATGCCGCACTGGCTCGCCGTCATCGCCGCGGCGCTTCCCGGGATCAGCGTGCTCGTGACCGGCGTGCGCACCGCCGCACGTCGCCGCGAGGCGGGGCTGTCGGCATCGTCGCTGGGCGGCCTCATCACCCGTGCGGCGGCGATCACCGTGGCCCTCGAACTGGGCGTGCTCTACCTCGACACCGACCGCGGCATCCCCTGGATGTTCGCGCTGTTCGTGGCGCTCGTGCTCGGCACCCACTACGCGCTGACCCGCACCCGCTGGGGCCGCTGGATCACCGCGGTCGGCGGCAACCGCGAGGCGGCGCGGCGCGCCGGCATCAAGGTCGGCCTCATCTACACCAGCGCGTTCATGGCCTGCGCGATGCTGGCCTCGCTGGGCGGCGTGCTGTCCTCGGCGCGCCTGGCCTCGGCCAGCCAGCAGGCCGGCACCGGCGACGTCAACCTCGACGCCATCGCCGCCGCGGTGATCGGCGGCACCAGCCTGTTCGGCGGCCGCGGCAGCGCCTACTCCGCCCTGCTCGGCATCATCGTCATCGAGGCGATCTCGAGCGGTCTCACCCTGCTCGATCTGTCGTCCTCGCTGCGCTACATGATCACCGGCGGCGTGCTGGCCATCGCGGTCATCGTCGACTCGCTCGCGCGGCGCTCGCGCGTGTCGCATGGCCGCGCCTGAAGCCAAGGGGCCTTGCCCCTTGGATCCCATCAAGGGCGGCGCCTTTGGAATCCGATCGTCGAGGGGAGGACGCCAATGTCGCACAGCAACACCCGCATGACGGCCGTGGTCTGTCACGGGCCGGAGGACTACCGGGTAGAGCGGGTCGAGCGGCCGGTGGCGGGGCCGCGCGAGCTGGTGATCAAGATCGCCGCCTGCGGCATCTGCGCCAGCGATTGCAAGTGCTGGGGCGGCGCCAAGATGTTTTGGGGCGGCGAGAATCCTTGGGTCAAGGCGCCGGTGATCCCGGGGCACGAGTTCTTCGGCCATGTCGCCGACATCGGGCCGGGGGCGGCGGAGCATTTCGGTGTCGCCGCCGGCGACGCGGTGATCGCCGAGCAGATCGTGCCCTGCGACCGGTGCCGCTACTGCCGCTCGGGCCAGTACTGGATGTGCGAGGTGCACGACATCTTCGGCTTCCAGCGCCAGGTGGCCGAAGGCGGTATGTCGGAATACATGCGCCTGCCGCCGACCGCGCGGGTGCACCGGATCCCGGCGGCGATGCCGCTCGACGACGCGGCGATCATCGAGCCGCTGGCCTGCGCCATCCACACCGTCCAGCGCGGCGATGTGCAGCTCGACGACGTGGTGGTGATCGCGGGGGCGGGTCCGATCGGACTGATGATGGTCCAGGTGGCGCGGCTCAAGACGCCGAAGAAGCTCGTGGTGATCGACATGGTTGCCGAGCGGCTGGAGCTGGCGCGCGCGTTCGGGGCCGATGTGGTGATCGACCCGCGCGAGCAGGACGCGGCGGCGATCGTGCGCGGGCTCACCGACGGCTATGGCTGCGACGTCTACATCGAGGCGACCGGCTCGCCCGCCGGCGTGACGCAGGGGTTGGGCCTGATCCGCAAGTTGGGCCGGTTCGTGGAGTTCTCGGTGTTCGGCGCCGAGGTCTCGGTCGACTGGTCGATCATCGGCGACCGCAAGGAGCTCGACGTGCGCGGCGTCCATCTCGGCCCGTACTGCTACCCGATCGCGATCGACCTGCTGTCGCGCGGCCTGGTCACGTCGCGCGGGATCGTGACCCACGCCTATGCGTTCGAGCAGTGGGACGACGCCATCAAGATTGCCAACTCGCTCGATTCGATCAAGGTTCTGATGAAGCCGGCAGCCTGAGGGGAATGGGGTGATGGATTATGTGATCGGCGCCGACATCGGCACCCAGAGTACCAAGGCGCTGCTGATCGAGGCCGCCAGCGGCCGCATCGTGGCGCAGCACGCCAAATCGTATCAACCGGAGACGCCCAAGCCGCTGTGGGCCGAGCAGTGGCCGCAGGTCTGGATGGACGCGGTGGCGGAGTGCGTCACGCATTGCGCCGGCCAAGCGGTCGACGGCGCGGTCAGGGCGGTCTGCGTCAGCAGCCTGTACGGCGGCTCCGGCATCCCGGTCGACGCCGACATGCGGCCGTTGCACCCATGCCTGATCTGGATGGATCGCCGCGCCGGCGCCGAGGTCGAGTGGGTGCGCGCCAATGTCGACCTGGAGCGGCTGTACGACGTCACCGGCAACGGTGTCGACAGCTACTACGGGTTCACCAAGATGCTTTGGCTGCAGCGCAACCGGCCAGAGGTGTGGGCGAAGACGCGTTGGCTGCTGCCGCCCAACGCCTACGTCGCCTGGACGCTGACCGGCGAACTTGCGGTCGACCACTCCTCGGCCGGCAACATCGGCGGCATCTACGACGTGACGCGCAGGGCGTGGTCGCCGGAGATGCTGGAGCTGCTCGGCATCCCGGCCGCGATGCTGCCAGAGCGGCTGGTGGAATCGAGCGAGATCGTGGGTGGCCTGCTGCCCGACTGGGCTGCGCGGCTGGGGCTCGCGGCGGGGACGCCGGTGGTGGCTGGCGGCGTCGACGCGGCGGTGGCGACCTTCGCCGCGGGTGCCACGCGGCAGGGCCAGCACGTCGCCATGATGGGCACCAGCATGTGCTGGGGCTACATCGACCAGACCACCGACGCGCGGCACGGGTTGATCACCATGCCGCACGTGTTCAACGGCCTGCACGACCTCTACGTGTTCGGCGGCGCCATAACCGCCGGCGCCTCGGTCGCCTGGTACCGCGACCAGTTCTGCGAGGCGGAGGCCGCGGCGGCGCGTGCCAGCGGCGATGACGTGCACGGCTTGCTGGAGGTGGCGGCGCTCAAGGTGCCGGCCGGGTCGGACGGGATCGTGTTCCTGCCGTATTTGATGGGTGAGCGCAGCCCGGTCTGGGACGACCGGGCCAGCGGCGCGTTCGTGGGCCTCAGCCTGTTCCACACCCGGGCGCACCTGTACCGCGCGGTGCTGGAGGGGGTCAGCTTCGCGCTGCGCCACAACATCGAGGCGGGTGCCAAGGGTTCGTTCGCGTTGGCCGACCGCCTGGTCGTGGTGGGTGGGGCGGCGCACTCCGACCTTTGGATGCAGATCATCGCCGACATCACCGGCTATCCGGTGTTCACCATCGAAGAGGAGGTCGAGGCACCGCTCGGGGCCGCCCTGCTGGCGGCAATCGGCACCGGCCTGATCACCCGCGAACGCGCGGCGCAGGGCTGGGTCACTCTGGTGGAGCGCGCGCGGCCACAGCCGGAGGCGAGGCCTGTCTACGACCGCCTGTTCGGTGTCTACCGCGACCTGTACCCGGTGCTGCGGGACAGTATGCACCGGCTGCACGCGGGATAGCGGACGGCCAACCGAGCGCCCTCAGGGCGCCATCCGCCGGCATCCGGCCGGTCATCCCTGGAAGCGGCACTCCGGCAGGCCGGCGACACCGACATCCAGCTCGAGCAACGCGCCGGCCCATGGCTGGCCGGCGACGTCCGCTGGCGAAAGCCCCCACAACGCCGACGTCACATAGAGCGTGCGCAGGTCCGGGCCGCCGAACATGCAGCTTGTCGGGTTCTGCACCGGGAGTTCGACGACGCGGTCGACGCTGCCATCCGGCGCGTAGCGCATCAGGCGCCAGCCGTTCCATTGCGCGTTCCAGAGGAAGCCTTCCGAATCGACGGTGGAACCGTCAGGCGCTCCGGGCTGGTCGCGCAGGTCCGCGAACAGGCGTCTGTCGCCGATGCACCCGGCGTCCAAGTCAAAGTCGTAGACGAAGATGGCACGCTGCATCGTGTCGCCGAAATAGAACGCGCGGTTATCGGGGCTCCAGGCGAGGCCGTTCGAGACGCCGATCCCTGTCTCCATTTTTTGGCAGACGCCATCGCCGCCCAATCGATACAATGCTCCGCAACGCTCGCTGAACCGCTCGTCCATCGTCCCCGCCCAAAAGCGCCCACGGCGATCGCATTTCCCGTCGTTGAAGCGGTTGCGCGGGATGTGCGCCTCCGGCGCCGCCAGGCGCTCTACGCTGCCCGCCTCGGGATCGAACAGCGCCAGGCCCGAGGCCAAGGCCACGACCAGTCCTCCCTCCCGTCGCAGCGCGATGGCGGAGATGCGCTCGGGGAGCGTCCAGCGATCGACGACCCCGGTGGCGGGGGACAGGCGCTGCAGCGTCGCATTTTCGGTGTCGACCCAATAGAGGGCTGCTTCCGCCACATCCCACACCGGGGATTCGCCCAGCACGTTGCGCGCCGGCACGGCACACCGTACGCCGATCATCGAAGCCTCCCCCGCATCCAGCTCGGGCGCCGCCTTTGTCGAGACGTCTTGGTGCCGAGTTCACTTGCCCACAGGGTAAGCTGGCGAGCCGGGAGCCAGCCAAAGCAAATTCGGCATTTCAGTTATGACAGCCGGCCATCGCGGGGATCCAGCGCGGAACGTCACGTCACCGATCAAGAAACTCCGTGATTCGTCGCTTGTCGTTGCGCATAGTGGCAGGGACCTGCGTCTGGGCTCCGACCCGTGCGGGACGACACGCTGCCACAAAGGTGGAACGCTGAATGACAAACGTGGCCGGCCGAGCGGGCACAGATCTCGCGGCCGTCGGGAGCCGGGCTCTCGGAGACCCAGTTGCGCCGGAAGAACTGGCCGACTGGCAGGCGTATGTCGGCCGCGGCGAGGTCCGGCACGACGTGCTGTCGGTGGCCACGCTGGGCCGCTTCGCCGCCGCGGTGGGCGCCGACGCGGACGTGCGACGCCACCCGCCACCGCTCGGCCACTGGGCGTTCTTCCTGGAGGCGGTGGATGACACTCGGTTGGACGCAGACGGCCATCCGTGCCGCGGCGGCCTCATGCCGCCCGTCCGACTGCCGCGCCGCATGTTCGCGGCCGCCACGATACGCTTCATGGCGCCCCTGACCCTCGGAGCGGCCGCGGAGTTGCGGCTCACCGTCTCGGACGTTCGCCACCGGCGCGGCAGGTCGGGCGACTTGGTCTTCGTGGAAGTCGATCGCGTCCTGGTCCAAGATGGCGTGCAGCGCCTGGCCGAACGCCAAACCATCGTCTATCGCGGGGCTGGCGAGGCGGTGGCGCCGGTCCGCTCGCGGGCCGCCATCGCCGGCAGCGACTGGATGCCGGGGCCGGTCGAGCTGTTCCGGTTCTCCGCCGTGACGTTCAACGCGCATCGCATCCACTACGACCTCGATTACGCCCGCGACGTGGAGGGGTATCCCGGTCTCGTCGTGCAAGGTCCGTTCGTCGCGGCGAAGCTGTGCGCCCTGGCCGGCACGGCCGGCCCGATGCGCAGCTTCGCGGTCCGCGCCGAGGCGCCGCTGTTCGTGGCGCAGCCGGTGCGGCTCGCGGCGGGCGGCGAGGCGGGCGCCGTCGTGGCGGT
>CAXTVL010000066.1:0-10140 GCA_964247515.1 uncultured Acetobacteraceae bacterium
GCACGATCTGGACCGTCACGCTGGCGATGGCAGCCGCCTCTGTCCAGGCGTGAATACACTGTCGGCTCCGGCCAGGCACCGACGATGCCGGACATCGCCCGGATCGCGGTCGAAATCCTCTCCGGGATGCAGGTCAAGCCGATCCCAGGCTCGGACGACGTGCCCGACCGGCAAACCCGTTTCGACATCTCGGCCAGTGCCAAGGACCACGCTTGGGAGCCCCGTTGCGACCCGCGCCGCGCCATGGCGGCATACCGAACGGCCCTCAGGCCGGTGCTGGGGTGAGTTGACCCGCGTGGGCATGAATGGGCACGGCGACACCGATGACGGTTCGCGGTCCCTGACGGTTCCCTGCTCGTCGCGGATGTCGTACGGTCTCACTCGGCATGGAGGGCGACAATGTCGCAGGCGGCGCGCGAGCGGACCACGCTGGACCGGCTGCTGGCCGAGAGTCGCGGCTTCAGCGTCGAATTCGGGCACGCGCTGGCCAACCACCTGCCGATGCTGCTGCTCATCCTCGCCCGCCTCGGTGCCGAGGACCGGCGGCTGCGGCAGTATTTCGAAACCTACCGCGACGCCAACCGGCTGCGCCCGCCGCCACCACCCGTCGCCGCCATCACCGCCGTCGACTGGACCGCGCATCTGGGCCAGCGCGGGCGCGAGGCCGACTACCGTGCCTTCTTCGCTGCCGAACTGCGCCGCTTGGGTGCGCGCGACCTGCAGCGCGCCTATTTGCCGACGCTGCTGCCCGGCGTATGCGCCAGCGCGCTGCACGCGCTGATGCGCCTCGCCTACGCCCATTTCGACGCCGATCCGGAAGAGATCGCGCGGGCGCTGGCATACTGGGCCACGACGTTCCTGCCCCTAGCCCCGGCCACCGGCACGGCCCCAGTCACCGCCGAGCCGGCCGAGGTGCTGGCCAGGCTGACCCTGCGGCCCGAGCTGCTGCTTGTACAGCCGGAACACGATCTGCTGTGGCACGCGATGCGCGACGTGGGGCGGCACCCGAGCTTCGCCCCGGTGGTCGATTGGCTTGCGGTCGGCGACGCGACCCTGCCGCGCTGCGCCGGGGCGGCGTTGGCGCTGTTCGCGGCGGCGCGGGATTTCTGCTCGCTGCACGCCCTGACTGGCGCGCATTGGGTACGCCTCCTGCCTGCGGACACGGCGGACCGACCCCGCTTGCTGCGCTACTTCTGGCAGGGTGTCGCCGCTGTCTACCCGAAAATGGGAATGCCGCCGGCCGCGACCCCAGAGGCCATGGCGGCGTTGCGCGCGGCCGCTTGCCCAGAGTGGCCGGATATCGCCGCCGCCGCCGTGGCGTCCGACGACGAGCACGACCACAGCCTGGTGTTCTCGGCGATGCAGGAGGAAGCCGCGTACGGCGACCCCGCCTATCGCCGCGTCGCCGCGCGACGGGTCGGGCTGCTGCCGGCTTGACCGGGACCGTGCTGGCCGGCGGCAGGCTGGACGCCGGGCCGCTGGTCGACGTCACCCTGCGGGACGGGCTGATCGCCGCGATCGCGCCCGCCGGGGTGGCACCTCCCGGTGCCGTCGACCTGGGCGGGCGTCTGCTCTGTCCCGGCTTCGTCGACGGCCATATCCATCTCGACAAGACCATGCTCGGCCTTGACTGGCAGCCGCACCGGCCGGGCGACAGCGTGGCCGAGCGCGTCGCCGCCGAGAAGCAGGCGCTGTGCCACCTGCCGCTCGCGACCGTCGAGCGCGCGGCGGCGTTGGCGAGACAGGCGGTGGCGCACGGCACCACGCGGATGCGCTGCCACGTCGACATCGACCCCGACATCCGGCTCGCGAACCTGCACGCGGTGCTGGAGGTGCGGGAGCGGTTCGCCCATGCGCTCGACATCCAAATCGTGGCGTTCCCGCAGAGTGGCATCCTCGCTGCCCCCGGCACCGCCGGCCTGCTCGACGCTGCCGTCGCCGAAGGTGCCGAGCTGGTCGGCGGCCTCGATCCCGCCGGCATCGACGGCGATCTCGACGGCCACCTGGACGCGGTGTTCGGCTGCGCGGTCCGTCACGGCGCCGGCGTCGACATCCACCTGCACGATTCTGGCAGCCTCGGCGCGTTCGAGCTGCGGCGCATCGCGCGTTATGCCCGGGACCGCGCCATGCAGGGCCGGGTTGCGGTCAGCCACGCCTTCGCGTTGGGCCAGATCGAAGCCGACGAGTTCGGGCGCACCGCCGACGCGCTGGCCGAGGCGGGGGTCGCGATCATGACCAACGGGCCGGGGCCGGTCGCGATGCCGCCGGTCAAACGCCTCATGCGGCACGGCGTCACGGTGTTCGCGGGGTCGGACAACATCCGCGACGCCTGGTCGCCGTACGGCAACGGCGACATGCTGGAGCGCGCCATGCTGGTCGGCTACCGCGCCGGCTTCCTCGCCGACGACGAGTTGCGCCTCGCCTTCGACATGGCCAACGCCATCGCGGCACGAGCCACCGGCGCGTCGGAGCACGGCTTGCGGGTGGGAGCGCCCGCCGACCTGGTGGCGCTGGCGGCGCCGCATGTCCCGGCTGCGGTGACGGGGCGGCCGGGTGGGCGCATGGTGTTCAAGCGCGGCGTCGTGGTGGCCTGATGTTTGCCTGACCGCGCTCGGCAATCCGGGGAACGCCCATGACCAGAACAGTTAAGCGGCACCTCCTGCTCGCGATTGGCATGGTTGCCCTCGCCGCGTCCGCCGCCCGCGCCGAGGGCGTGCGCCCGTTCGCCGGCACCACGCTCACGGTGGCGTCGCAGAACGACCAGTTCGCGCCGGTGCTGGTCCGCCTGGCGCCGGAGTTCCAGGCGCTGACCGGCATCACGGTGCATGTCGACATCCTGAGCTACCCCGAGCTGCTGACCAAGGTCACGGCCGACTTCATCGGCCGCACCCGCGCCTACGACATCGTCACCACCGACAACGTCTGGTCCGGCCAGTTCGCCGAGAGCGGCTATACGCTGGACCTCACCGATTGGATCAAGCGCGATGCCCCCGAGATCGAGCCCCGCGACATCTACCCGGTGCTGATGCGTTCGCTGGGCAACTACAAGGGCAAGCAGGTCGCGTTCCCGTTCGCCGGCTACGCCAACGTGCTGGCCTACCGCACCGACCTCTATGCTCGCGCCGGCTTACCCGCGCCTCCGGCCACGATGGAGGACATGGTGGCCGCCGCCGAGCGTCTCACCGACAAGGCGCACGACATCTACGGTTTCGTCGCCAATGGCCAGAAGGGCCCGGCGGTGGCGCAGGACTGGATGCAGTACAACAACGAGATGGGCGGCTCGCTGCTGGGCGCCGACGGGATGCCGGCGCTGAACTCGGCCGCCAACGTCGCGAGCCTCACCGTCTACAAGCACCTGTTCGACACCGCCGCCCCGCCCGGCGCCGTCGATTACGACTGGGGCGGGCGCGAGGAGAGCTTCCGTCAGGGCCTGGTCGCCAACATGCAGACCTGGTCGGTGGGTGCGGCCGGCTACGGCAACCCGGAGCAATCGAAGGTGGTCGGCCGCTTCGCCATCGCCCTCGCCCCGCATGGCCGCGACGTGCCCGCCAACTACGGCGTCGGCGGCTGGGGCATCGCCATCAACGCCTCGGTGGCACCGAAGCAACAGCAGGCGGCGTGGACCTACATCAAGTGGGTGACGAGCGCCGCCACGCAGAAGGAGATGGCGGCCGAGGGCGCCGGCGGCGTGATCCGCATGAGCACAACGCACGACCCCGAATTGCTGAAGCGGTTTCCGTTCTACCCGGTGATCGACGCCGCGTTCGCGCACGGCAACGGCGAGTTCCGCCCGCGCATCCCGCAATACCCGGAGCTGCAGGACATCCTCGGCACCGCGGTCAACGCCGTGCTGGTCGGCAACGCCGACCCCAAGACGGCGCTGGACGCGGCGCAGGCGCGGGCGGCGAAGTTGTTCTAGCGGCGTGTCGTTCGCCCATAGGCGCCGGCTGTTCCTGGTCGCGATGGGCCTGCCAGCCACGGTCTACGTGGCGGCGCTGGCGGGCGGGCCGGTGGCGCAGGGCGTCTGGTACAGCTTCTTCAGCTATAACCTGCAACGCCCGACGCGGCGGCATTTCGTGGGCCTGGCCAACTACGCCGCATTGTGGACCGATGACGGCACCCGGGCCGCCATTGGCAACACCTTCGCCTTCACCGTGGCGGCGGTGGCGCTGGAGTTCGTGGCCGGGCTGGCGCTGGCGCTGCTGCTATGGCGCGACAGCCGGTTCAACCGCGCCGCCGTGGCGCTGATGCTGGTGCCGGTGACGCTGACGCCGCTCGCGGTCGGCCTCACCTTCCGCGGCCTGCTCAACGCCGATTTCGGCCTGGTCGGCTATTACGCCCGCGTCTGGGGCTTGAGCGGCCCGCACGGCTTCCTCGCCGGCCGCCTCACCGCGCTGCCGACGCTGGTCGCCATCGACGTGTGGGAGTGGACGCCGCTGGTGGCGCTGATCCTGCTCGCCGGCCTCAAGACGGTGCCGGCCGAACTGGTCGAGGCGGCACAGATCGATGGCGCGTCGGGATGGCAACGGCTGTGGGGCGTGGTGCTGCCGACCATGCTGCCGGCGGTGCTGCTTGCGCTGGTGCTGCGCGGCATGGACGCGTTCCGGGTGTTCGACAGCGTGTTCGCGACCACCCAGGGCGGCCCGGGCGACGCCACCACGACACTGATGTTCCAAGCGGTCAAGGTCGGCCTGTCGTTCTTCGACGTGGGTGCCGCGTCGGCGATCGCCAATTTCATGATCCTGTGCCTGGGCGCATTCGCCGCCGCCCTCGCGCTGCTCAGTTCTCGCCTGCGCGGCTGATGCGCCGCGCCGAGTTGCTGCGGCGTGTCACCGTCTTTGCCATTCTGATCGTGTTGCTGCTGCCGGTCGTATGGCTGTTCGCCACCGCTTACAAACCTCGCCGCGAGGTGTTCGCGATCCCGCCCGCGCTGTTCGGCGGCTTCAGCCTGGAGAACTTCGCCGCGGTGGCGCGGCTGTTCGACCTGCCGCGCCTGGTCTGGAGCAGCCTGGTCATCAGCCTGGGCAGCACGGCGCTGGCGCTGGCGCTGGGTGTTCCCGCCGGCTACGCCCTGGCGCGGCTGCGGCACCGCTGGTCGGAGCGCGTTGCGGTGATGTTCTTGGCGGTACGGATGGTGCCGCCGGTGGCGACCCTGATCCCGTACTATCTGCTCATGCGCGACTGCGGCCTGCTCGGCACCTATTGGGCGGTGGTGCTGATCGACGCCATGCAGAGCGCCGCGTTCGTGGTGTGGATGATGGCGAGCACCTTCCGCGCCGTCCCGGCTGCGGTCGAGGAGGCGGCGCTGATCGACGGCGCCGACCTGCCCGCGACGTTCCTGCGCGTGGCGCTGCCGATGGCGGCACCGGGGCTGGTCGCCTCGGCGCTGTTCTGCATCCTGTTCTCGTGGAACGACTTCCTATACCCGGCCTTCCTGACCGCGTTCGACACCAAGCCGCTGTCGGTGGCGCTGCTGTCGGGCTACGGCACGCAGGACATCACCTGGGGCACCATGGGTGCGTTGGCGCATTTTGCGACCTTGCCGGTGGTGCTGATGGCGCTGGCGCTGAACCGCTATTTCGTCCAGGGATTGACTCGGGGTATCCACTGATCGACCTCGGGCGCCGGCCCGCCTCGCAGCCTGCGTCGCGCCACGACAAGGCCAACGCGGCATCCGTAAGACCTTTGAGGGGTAACACGACTGTAGTATGCGTCTACAGCGTTGTCGCATCAAAGGCGGCATTGCTCCTTATGCGCCGCCGGATCACTGGGAAACAGGAATACCACCGCATGGACGCGAAAGTCACCGGCTCGGTCTCCATCGCATCCTTCGCGCACCCGCTCGATCCGCTCTCGGGCGTGGAGCTTGGCCGTGCGGCTCAGCTCATTCGCGATCATTATCGCTGGGGCGACGACTTGCGTGTCGAGACGATCGATTTGGACGAGCCGGAGAAGGATTTGGTACGCGGCTTCCTCGCCGGCGCGGCGATTCCGCGCGTCGCACGTTTCAACATCTATCGGCGCGGCGTCATGGGAGTGGTCTCGGGCAAGTTCGACCTCGCGGCCGGTACGCTGTTGCAGGAGACCTTCCGCGACGACGCCCGGGCGATGGTGGCGGTCGAGGAAGTGCTCGAGATCGAGCGGACGGTGAAGGCCGACCCGCGGTTCCAGGAGGCGCTGCGTCGCCGCGGCCTGCTGGAAGAGCTCGACCACGTGGCGGTCGACCCCTGGACCGTGGGCGATTTCGGGCACGCCATCGAGCAGGGACGCCGGGTGCTCAACTGCTTCGTCTGGATGCGTACCTTCCCGCTCGACAACTACTACGCCCACCCCGTCGAGGGGCTCCATGCCCTGATCGACGTGAGCACGCTGGAGGTGCTGCACGTCGAGGACCATTTCGAAGCCGACGGTGACTACATCCCGGTCCCCCGCACGCCGCTGAACTACGACGCCGACCTGCTGACCGAGTTCCGGGCTGCTTCCGCCCCGCTTGACGTGGTGCAACCTGACGGTCCCGGCTTCAGCGTCGAGGGCAACAAGGTGATCTGGGAGAACTGGGATTTCCGGATCGGCTTCAACGGCCGCGAAGGCCTCGTGCTGCACACCATCGGCTACACGCATGACGGCCGGCGCCGCCCGATCCTGTACCGCGCCTCCATCGCCGAGATGGTCGTGCCGTATGGCTCGCCGGAACGCAGTCACTACCGCAAGAACGTGTTCGACAGCGGCGAGTTGGGGTTCGGCCGCATGGCGAACAGCCTGACCCTGGGCTGCGACTGCCTGGGCGCCATCCATTATTTCGACGCGGTGGTGCCGACGGTGTTCGGCGCCCCGCGCACGATCGACAACGCCATCTGCCTGCACGAAGAGGACGCTGGGCTTTCCTGGAAGCACTTCGACGTCCGCACCGGCCGGACCGACGTGCGGCGGGCGCGCAGGCTGGTCATCTCCTCGATCTCGACCATCGGCAACTACGAATACGCGTCCTACTGGTATCTGCACCAGGACGGCCGCATCGAGTACGAGATGAAGGCGACCGGGATCATCAACACCGCAGCCTGCCACCCCGGACACCCGGGCAATTTTGGGGTCGAGGTGGCACCCGGGATCGTGGGCCACATACACCAGCACGTCTTCTGCGCCCGCCTCGACATGGAGGTGGACGGACCGGGCAACACCGTCGTGGAGTGCGACACCCACGCCCTGCCGGTCGGCCCCGAGAACCCGTACGGCAACGCGTTCCTGGTCCAGGAGCGCGCGCTCGCGTCCGAACGCGACGCGCAGCGGGATTTCGATTTCAGCACCATGCGCTACTGGCGGATCATCAACCCTGGCGTCAGGAACTGGGTCGGCCGCCCGACCGGCTTCAAGCTCGAGCCGACGTCCGCCATCCGGCCCTACACCCACCCGGACAGCGCCTCGGGCCGCCGTGGCCGCTTCATCCAGCACCAGCTCTGGGTGACGGCGTTCGACGCCGAGGAGCGTTTCCCGGCCGGCGAGTTCGTCAACCAGTCGAAGGGCGAGGAGGGTCTGCCGACCTGGGTTCGGGCCGACCGTCCACTGGAGAACACGGACGTCGTGGTTTGGCACAGTTTCGGCATCCACCACCTGCCGCGGCCGGAAGACCACCCGGTCCAGCCCTGCGTCGTCTGTGGCTTCAAGCTGGTGCCGTCCGGGTTCTTCGATCAAAACCCGGTGATAGACCTGCCACCGACCACCAACACGAAGAGTTGCTGCGCCTAGTACCGGCGAGACGGCCGGCTGAGCTTTCGAGGTGCGGGTGGGGCTCGGAGACATGGCAGTTCGCGTTGATGATCGCGGCCACGAACGGGGTCTCGCAATAGGTCGCGCGAGCGGTGTCGCGCCGCCAGCCGAACAGGCTTCCGGGTTACGCCGGGTGCCACCAGCGTCCGCTGACCACGACACCGCGCGCGAACAGCCGTCGCTCGGCGGTGACGACCTCGCCCTGCACGTCCTCCAGCGGAAACGATCCGCCGTCCAGCGACAACACGCTGGCGTCTCCCACGCTGCCGGGCCTGAGCGAGCCGAGGTCCGGCCGCTGTAGCGCGCGGGCAGCGGCGTCGGTCGCGGCCGCGACAACCTCACCCAGCGACAGGCCGAGCGCCAGGAACTTCGACATCGTCGTGACCAGGTCGTAGGCCGGGCCGTCGATGCACAGCGCGTGGACGTCGGACGAGATGGTGTCGGGGGCGAAGCCGTGGCCCAGCATGGCGCGCGCCACCGGCCAGGAGAACGAGCCCATGCCGTGCCCGACATCGAACAGCACGCCACGGCCTCGCGCCTCCAGCACCGCCTGCCTGACCCCGCCGCCCCCGTCGAGCGGCGAGTTGGGGAACGGCCTGAAGCAGTGGGTCAGCACGTCGCCGGGCCGCATCCGGGCCACCACCGCCTCGTATGACGGCGGCGGCTCGTCGATGTGCACCATCAGCGGCAGCCCGGTCTGCTCGGCCACCTGCTCGGCCACGTCGAGCGGCACGATGCCGGCGGCGCCGCTGGCGTTGCGGCCGAGCCGCACCTTGATGCCCACGATCAGGTCGCGATTGGCCTCGACCACTTCGAGGCAGTCGCGCGCCGCGAGCAGGCGGATATCATGGCCCTCGCCCACCATCACCCGGTTGGAGAAGCCGTAAATGCCGGCGAACGAGACGTGCAGATAGGGCAGGATACGGATCTGGCTCGGCTCGATCACGTGGCGGCGGAAGCCCGCGAAGTTGCCCGGCCCGGCGCTGCCGGTGTCGACGCAGGTGGTCACGGCGCTCTTGCGCGCGAACGTCTCGGCGTCGATGCCGAGCGAGGTGCCGCCCCAGTAGACATGGGTGTGCAGGTCGATCAGGCCGGGGGTGACGATCCGGCCGCCGACGTCGCGCACCTCCCGGCCGTCGAGCCCGTCGCCCACGGCCGCGACCTTGCCATCGGCGAACGCCACGTCGGTCACGCGGTCGAGGCCCTGCGACGGGTCGATCACCCGGCCCTGGCGCAACACCAAGTCGAACGGCATCGGCGGGTCTGCCTCCTTTCGGGACGCGCGACACGGGGGACAGCCCGCACGGGTCGGCGCGGGCCGCCAAACCCGCACGTCGGGAGAGTGCACCGAGCCGGCGGGTTCGATCCCGCGCGTCGAGATCTACCACTACGGTGATACAGGATGCGCGGCAATGCGCCGCACGACGCCAACGCCCACGGCGGCTGAGGCTGCGCCCATCATACAACCTGCCGCAAAGCGGGCCGCGCGGCGCAGTTCGGATGGACGGCGATCGCCGGGCCGCGAGCGTCGCCGGTCGTCATGGCTGGCATGACGGTTGTTGCCAAGTCGAGTGCTGTTGGGCCCCATCAAATCCTGCGCGTGCGTGGCATCCGCAACCTGGTGCTGACCGGCATCACACCGACTACCGGTCGGCCAGCAGCCCGGGGCGCCGGCGCTTTCATGGATGATGCGGTCCAGATCACGTTGACAAGCGGCGGGCGGACGTCCATTTAATAGACCATATGGTCCTGAAGTCTGCCGCGGCCGGCCCGAGCCAGTCCACGCAGACGTGCCCGCCTGCAGCGAAGCCGCCCCAAACGATACCGCTAGGAACAGCCGATGACCCTGGCCACACATAGCGACACGCGGCCGTTCTGGGCCGCCACTCCCGCGCGCACGGTCCGGCGCGGCCATTTCTGGGTCGCCGGCGAACGTGTCGAGCGCGACGGCAAGACCTACCAGCGCGGGCCGATGTTCGCCGAGTGGGAAGCCCCGCAGGAAGTCACCAAGCCGTATCCGATCGTGCTGGTGCACGGTGGCGGCTTCCAGGGCACCGAATGGCTCGACACGCCGGACGGCCGCCCGGGCTGGGCGCAGCGCCTGGTCGAAGCCGGCTACGCCACCGTGATCGTGGACCGCCCCGGCCACGGCCGTTCGCCCCTGCACACCGACATCGTGGGGCCGATGGGGCCGGCGTTCTCCTACGAAGGCGGCCGGCAGATCTACTTCCCACCCGACCTGTCGGGCAGGCACACGCAATGGCCGTTCGCCGCCGATGACGCGGAGGCGATGGATCAGTTCATCGCCGGCTACGGCCCGCTGCCGGCCGACCTGGCCGCCTCCGAGGACATGGACGCCCCCCCGCGGGGCCCGCA
>CAXTVL010000066.1:10150-10389 GCA_964247515.1 uncultured Acetobacteraceae bacterium
TATGGACGCCGACCGGCTGGCGATGCTGCTCGACCGGATCGGGCCGGTGATCCTGTTTACCCATTCCGCGTCGGGACCGAGCGGCTGGCTCACGGCCGACCGGCGGCCGGGGCTGGTGCGCGCGATCGTCAGCGTCGAGCCGATGGGGCCGCCGTTCGCCGACATCCCCAACATCGGCCCGCTGCGCTGGGGCCTGGCCGCGGCGCCGCTCACCTTCGACCCGCCGCGCGCCACGCCCG
>CAXTVL010000067.1:0-10200 GCA_964247515.1 uncultured Acetobacteraceae bacterium
ACCCGCCGCAGCCGATCGAGACGCTGGCGCTGCTGCCCGACCACCCGCCGGCGCAGTTCACCTGGCGCCGCCTGCGCCACCGCATCCGCCGCGCCGACGGGCCGGAGCGGGTGTTCGGCGAGTGGTGGCGCAGCGACGCCGAGCGGGCGGCGGTGCGCGACTATTTCCGCGTCGAGGACGAGGCCGGCCAACGCTTCTGGCTGTACCGACGGGGCGACGGCACGGACCCGGCCACCGGCGACCACGCCTGGTTCCTGCACGGGATGTTCTGAGAGCAAGCCTCGCGCGCGCCATCGACGCGTCCACAAAATACGTCAAGATATCTTGACAGTCCTTGCTGTAGCGTTAGCATGACAGTCTGCGAGATCGGCCGCGTCGTGCCGTCAATGTCGTGGCGAAGCATCCAGCTCGCATCGCGGACGGATCGAGAACGGGGTTTTGAAAAGGGAGGGGCGAACATGAGTGCTGCTTCAGGGACAGCGGCCGATCATGTGGAGGATTTGGACAGGGTTTGGCCAACCGGCCTGACCATTCGCGAGTCCGAAGAAATCCACAAGCACGTGATCGACGGCGCGCGGGTCTTCTTGGTGATCTCGCTGTTCGCCCACTTCCTCGCCTTCATCTGGTCGCCCTGGCTGCATTGAGGAAAACGCAAAATGAACCAAGGTAGGATTTGGTGCGTGGTCAGTCCCAGTGTGGGCCTGCCGCTTTTGTTGGGAAGCGTTGCCGTCACGTCTCTGATCGTTCATGCCTCCGTCATGACCCACACCACGTGGATGTCGGCCTACTGGTCCGGCTCGTGGCGCAACCGGGCGGCGATGAACGATGCCGCCGCACCGAAGGTCGCCGAAGCGACCGCGCCCGGCGCTCCCGCTGTCGCGATCACCGTGACGCCGGTCCCGGGCGTGCCCGGCAAGAGCGAGACGTCGTTCGTGGTCTCGGTCACGCCCAATCCTGGCGTCAAAGCCGCTGAGGTGGCCGCCGCAGCGTCGAGATCGCGGCCACCCGGACCACTTGCCCTGGCATCCCCACCAACACCGGCACAGTAGCGGCGCACCTCTTTCGTTGCTGGCGTCGAGGCCGGGACAGCACGATCCCGGTCAGCGCGCCCGCCAGCCGCGCCTGTCGGACCGCAGGCACGACCGACGCCGTTGCTCCACATGCACCGGCTTCGCTGGAGCTTTGCCGAGCCATGAACCGTGTCAGCCGACGTGTCATGCGGGCCTGGGTTGGTATGGGCTCGCGTTTCCTGCCGTTCGCCGATGCGGCGACGCCGGATCTGCCGCTGCCGCGGCTGCTGCGGCTCTCGCTGTTCCAGGTTTCGGTGGGCATGGCGCTGGTGTTGCTGATCGGCACCCTCAACCGGGTGATGATCGTGGAACTGGGCGTGCCCGCGTCGCTGGTCGGCACGATGATCTCGCTCCCGCTCATCTTCGCGCCGTTCCGGGCATTGATCGGCTTTCGTTCCGACACCCACCGCTCCGAGCTCGGCTGGAAGCGGGTGCCGTTCATGTATCGCGGCGCCATGGCGCAGTTCGGCGGCCTGTCGATCATGCCGTTCGCGCTGCTGGTGCTCTCCGGCTCCGGCGACGCGGCGCAGGCACCGATGTGGATCGGGCTGCTCGGCGCCGCGGCGGCGTTCCTGCTGGTCGGCGCCGGGCTGCACACGACGCAGACCGTGGGCCTGGCCTTGGCGACCGACCTGGCCGCCGTCGAGGCGCAGCCGAAGGTCGTGGGCCTGATGTATGTCATGTTGCTGACCGGGATGGTCGCGAGCGCGCTGGCGTTCGGCGCGCTGCTCTCGCCGTTCAGCCCGGGACGGCTGATCCAGGTGATCCAGGCCGCCGCCGTCGCCACGATCGTGCTCAACGCGGTCGCGCTGTGGAAGCAGGAGCCCCGCAACGCCCGCGCGGCCATGCAGCAGGCGCAGCAGCGGATGCCGAGCTTCCGGCAGTCGTGGGACCGCTTCGCGCAGGGTGGCCAAGTGGTGCGCCGCCTGCTGGCGGTGGGGCTCGGGACGATGGCGTTCAGCATGGAGGACGTGCTGCTCGAGCCCTATGGCGGCCAGATCCTGCATCTGAGCGTGGGCGACACGACCACGTTGACGGCGGTGCTGGCGGTCGGTGGGTTGCTGGGCTTCGGTTGGGCATCGCGGGTGCTGAGCCGCGGCGCCGACCCGTTCCGGATGGCGGCGTGCGGCGCCCTGGTCGGGCTGCCGGCATTCGCCGCGGTGATCGCCGCGGGGCCGCTGTCGGCGGCGTGGCTGTTCGCGGCCGGCACCTTGCTCATCGGGTTCGGCGCCGGGCTGTTCGGCCACGGCACGCTGACCGCGACGATGAACCTGGCGCCGCGCGACCAGACCGGGCTGGCGCTCGGCGCCTGGGGAGCGGCGCAGGCTTCGGCGGCGGGTCTGGCGATCGCCCTCGGCGGCATCATCCGCGACGTGGTCGCTAGGTTTACCGTGTCCGACGGGATGCGGGGGGCGACAGCATACGACGTGGTCTACTGTATCGAGGTGCTGCTGCTGTTGACGACGCTGCTGACGATGCTGCCGCTCACCCGCGCTCGGGCGAGAGTGCCGCCGGCGTCGATGCGCCGGCCGTTCGACGCGCGTCACACTGTCCCGCTGGGCAAGATGGAGGGGCCATGATGCAGACGATCAGCAGGTTCTATCGGGAGCGGGAGAACGCCGAGGCGGCCGCGACGGAATTGCGGCAGGCCGGGTTCACCGATGCCACGATCAACGTGGTGGCACCGACGCAGGCGCCCGAGGAGGAACTCCTGGCTTCGGTCCGCCGCGGAGGGGTCGCGGCCACGCACGCGGAGGCCTTCGCCGAAGCCGTCAAGCGCGGCGAGACGCTGGTCAGCGTCCAGCCGCTGTTCGGCTGGGCCCTGACCGCGACCGCGATCTTGCGGAACCATGGCCCGACCGACACCGGCCTGGCCGAGCAGACCGACGCGGAGGCGCCCCCCGATCCCGCGACGCCGCTCTCGTCGGCGCTCGGCTGGAAGGTGCTCACCCACGATCCGGCCCCGCTGTCCTCGCGGCTGGGATGGCCGGTGCTGTCGACCCGCCGAGCGCCGCCAAAGCCCGACTCGGAGCTCGTCGACAACCCGGCGCCGTTCTCCAAGACGATCCACACTCCTGTCCTGACGGACCAGCCGGCCATCCTGTCATCGCGCACAAGGCTGCGCGTGCTGTGGGGCGGCCCGGCCCCGCTCTCCGGGCGCCTCAAGCTGCCGGTGCTGACGAAGGAACAGCGGCCGCCGCGGGTTCGCTTCGGGCTACGGCTGGTGTCGAACGACCCCGCGCCGTTGTCCACGCGCGCCCGTTGGAAGGTGCTCTGGAACGACCCCGCGCCGCTGTCGCGGCTCCTTGGGTGGCGCGTGTTGTCCGACACCGCGCGGAAGTAGCCGGAACAGGAAAGCGCATTGCTGATCCGGTTGCACTGCGCGAAGGCAGCGGCGCCCCCCGCATCGCCCGCCCGTGGCCGGTCACGACCAGTTCCGGCTCCAGCGCCGCCAGTGCCGCGCCCGACGACCGCGCCCGTGCCCAGTCGATCGTGAAGTAGCGCGGCGGCCCGTGCAGCCCGGGCGCCTGCACCGCCACGGCGTAGGCCGATTCCGGCGTGGTGGTGACGAACGCGTCGCCCACGAGCAGCGCGCGATCCGTCTCACGCCACAGCGAGACATGGCCGGGCGGACGACCCGGCGTGTGCAGCCAGCGCCAGCCCGGCATTGCCGGCAGGCTGCCGTCCGCCGGCAGCGATCGCAGCCCCGCCCCCACGGCGACCGGCCGGGTCGGGTACAGCCCGGACAGGCTGGCCATCAGCCCGCCTTCCACCGACGGGGCGCCCGGCGGGTAGCCCCCGGCGGCGACGGCTCCCGTCCCGCCCCGCGCCGCAACGTGAGCCGGTGCAACTCCGCCGGTGCCGGGGCGTCGCACCCGCCGATGTCATGGGCAACCCTCCTGGTCGGCCGGCCGCTGTCCAACCGCGAGGCCGCGACACGCAAGATCGGGGTGTTCGAGGGCCTGCCCGCGATGGGTCTCGACGGCCTCGGCTCGGCGGCGTACGGCCCAGAGGCGGCGCTCACCGTGCTGGCGCCGCTGGGCGCGGCAGGGCTCGCGGCGATCGGGCCGATCAGCTGGGCGATCCTGCTGCTGCTGGCGGTCCTGTTCTTCTCGTATTGGCAGACCATCGCCGCGTACCCGAACAGCGGCGGTTCCTACACCGTGGCGCGCGAAAACCTCGGCACCAACGCCGGGCTGCTGGCGGCCTCGGCGCTGATGCTGGACTACATGCTCAACGTCGCGGTCGGCATCTCGGCCGGCATCGGGGCACTCACCTCGGCGCTGCCCTCGTTACAGCCGGCGACGTTGGCCCTGTGCCTGGGCGTGCTGGCGCTGATCACCGCGATCAACCTGCGTGGCACCCGCGAGAGCGGCCTGATGTTCGCCGGTCCCACCTACCTGTTCATCGCGAGCCTGGGCCTGGTCCTGCTGCTGGGCGGCTGGGCGGCGTGGCGCGCCGGCGGCCATCCGGTCCCGGTGCTGCGCCCGCCTGTGCCTGCGACGGGAGGCGCCGCCGTGTCGTTGTGGCTGCTGCTGCGCGCCTTCGCCGCCGGCTGCACCGCGATGACCGGGGTGGAGGCGGTGAGCAACGGCGTCAGTGCCTTCAAGGAGCCGCGCGCCCGCTACGCCCACGGCACCTTGACCGCGATCGTGCTGGTCCTGGGATTGCTGCTGGCCGGTATCGCCTACCTGACCCGCTGCTACGGCATCCTGGCGATGGACCAGACCCGAGACGGCTACCAGAGCGTGCTGTCGCAACTGGTGGCCGCGGTGCATGGCCGCGACTGGCTGTACTACGTGAGCGTCGGCAGCGTGCTGGCGGTGCTGTGCCTGTCGGCCAACACCAGTTTCGTGGGTTTCCCGCGGCTGTGCCGGCAGGTGGCGCATGACGGCTTCCTGCCCAAGGCGTTCGCGCTGCCGGGCCGGCGGCTGGTCTACACCGTGGGCCTGCTGTTCCTCGCGGCCGGCGCGGGGCTGCTGCTGGCGGCGTTCGGCGGCATCACCGACCGGCTGATCCCGCTGTTCGCGGTGGGCGCGTTCCTGTCCTTCACGCTGTCGCAGGCCGGCATGGCGGTGCATTGGTGGCGGCGGGTGTCGGGCGGGCGCGACCGCGCCCGGCTCGCGGTCAACGGCTTCGGCGCGCTGGCGACCGGTGCCGCGCTGCTCATCATCCTGGTGGCCAAGTTCGCCGAGGGCGCCTGGCTGACCCTGGTCGTCATCCCGGCGACGCTGCTGCTGCTGCTCGTGGTGCGCCGCTACTACGCGGGCCTCGACCGGCTGCTGCTCGACCCGGCCGACCGCCGGATCGACCTCAGCGACCACGCGCCGGCGTCGGTGGTGATCCCGGTCTCCCGTTGGGACGAGATCAGCCGCCGCGCGGTCGCCTACGCGTTCCGCCTGTCGCCTTCGGTCACGGCGCTGCACTGCATCGACATGGAAGGGCCGGACGCCGAGGAGCGGACCGCCCGCATCCGCGACGAGTGGGAACGGTTCGTGGCGCAGCCGGCGCGCGACGCCGGCCTGCCGCCGCCCCGGCTGCTGGTCGAGCCGTCGCCGTACCGCAACGTGATCGGTCCCCTGCTGCGCACGATCGCCGCGCTGCGGCGCGACCAGCCAGGGCAGGCGGTCGCGGTGGTGCTGCCGCAACTGGTGGAGGCGCGCTGGTGGGAGGCGCTGCTGCACACCCATCGCGAGCGGCGGCTGCGCGCCACGTTGCTGCGCCATGGCGGGCCGGACATCGCCGTGGTCGGCGTGCCATGGCAGATCGCGACGCCGGCGCCGAGCCGGGTGCTGGCGGAGGAGGAGCCGGCCTGACCCGTCAGGCCTTGCGCAGCAGGGCGGAGGACTGCCCCAACGGCGGCTGGCCGCCGATCGTCTCGTCGCCGCCGATGAAAGCCTCGACCACGAAGCCCGCCCGGTCGGCCCAGACCTCGATGACGTGGCGCTCGATGAAGCTGTTGAGGTGGGCCTGGTTGCTGGCCTTCTGCTGGTCGGCGGTGTGGCGGAACACCGTCCAATGCGCCGGTGCGGCGAATTCCAGGAACGAGAACAGCAACTTGCCGCCCGGTTTTAACACCCGGTGGAAGTCTTCGAGGTAGAGATACGATTCGTGATGCAGCAGATGCGTGAACACGCTGAACGCGCAGGCGAAGTCCATCGACACGCGGTCCAGCGGGAGCGACAGCTCCTGGTGCTTGACGAACCGGTACGAGGGCGGGCTCTGGGTCGCCGCGTAGTCCAGCAGCGCCTGCACGATGTCGATGCCGACATAGGCGATCTCCTTGTCGGACCGGCCGAGGGCGCGCGCCAGGCGTCCGCTGCCGCAGCCGAGGTCGACCAGCGACATCCCGGAGCGCAGACCGGCATAGTTCAGCAGCTCGCGTTCGATGCCGCCGACCAGCTCGAAGCCGCCGCCCACCGCCGCCTCCATCGCCTGATCGAGCGGCATGGAGGCGACCAGGTTGGCGACGTGGCGCTCGTAATCCTCGACGAAATGGAACTGCGCCATGATCCCTCGCTCCGCACGGTAGCGGACATAAAAGCAGCAAACCGGGATGCGGAGAATGCCCGGGGCTTGCCGGTCCGCCGAAAGGCTGCTTCACGCTGGCCGGCGGTGCGATTGGAAGGACAGACGATGCGGTTGGCTACATTCCGCGTGGCAGGGGTCACGAGCTGGGGCATCGTGGACGGCGAGATGGTGGCCGATGTCGGTGCCGCGCTGCGGGGCCGCCTGCCGGACCTGAAGGCGGCCATCGCGGCCGGGGCGTTGCCCGAGCTGGCGGCGCAGGCCGCGGCGGCGCGGTCGTATGCGCTGTCCGAGGTCGAGTGGCTGCCGGTGATCCCCAATCCGGACAAGATCCTCTGCGTCGGCGTGAACTACGAGGAGCACCGCAAGGAGACCGGGCGCGCCGAGGTCGGGCATCCGACCATCTTCGCGCGCTACGCCAACAGCCAGACCGGCCACGCGAGCGCCATCGTACGGCCGCGCGTCTCCGCCGACCTCGACTTCGAGGGCGAGCTCGCGGTCATCGTGGGCAAGCCAGGCCGCCACGTCTCCCGCGCCGAGGCGCTGGGCCACGTCGCCGGCTACGCCTGCTACAACGACGGCAGCGTGCGCGACTTCCAGCGTCACACCCACCAGTTCACGCCGGGCAAGAACTTCCCCGCGACCGGCGGCTTCGGCCCGTGGCTGACCACGACCGACGAGGTCGGCGCGTTGGGTCCGCAGCGGCTGCGCACCCGCGTCAACGGCCGGGTGGTGCAGGACGCGACACTCGACCAGATGATCTTCGACGTGCCCGCGATCATCGCCTATTGCTCGACCTTCACCCGGCTGGAACCCGGCGACGTCATCGCCACCGGGACACCCGGCGGCGTCGGCGCCCGGCGCGAGGCGCCACTATGGCTCAAGCCCGGAGACAGCGTCGAGGTCGAGATCGACGGCGTGGGCCTGCTGCGCAACGGTGTGGTGGACGAATCACCCGGCTGAGCGGTCTCGGCCGGGTCTACGCGTTCGGCGCCGCGTGGATGGGCCTGGTGGTGATGCCGGTCTACGTGCCGTTCCTGACCGCGCGCGGGCTCAGCACCGGCGACGTGCTGACCCTGCAGGCGGTCTACGGCGTCGCGGTGATGTTGTTCGAGATCCCGACCGGCTACATCTGCGACGTGTTCGGCCGCAGGCGCACCATCGTGGTCGGCGCCGTGCTCAACCTCGCCGGCCTCGTGGCGTTCGCCGCCGCGAGCGGCTTCGCGGCCTACGCGGCGCTGGAACTGCTGCTGGCCGCAGGCTGGAGCCTGGTCTCGGGCGCCGACGTGGCGCTGATCTACGACCTGCTCGACCGCGACGGGGCGGGGCGTGACGCGCGCCGGCGGGCGCTGGGCAACTACCAGTTGGCGCAGGTGCTGGGCGAGGCGGCGGCGGCGTTGCTGGGCGGGGCGCTCGCGGCCCGGTCGCTGCCGTCCGTGGGCTGGGTGACGGCGGCCGAGGCGGCGCTGCCGCTGCTCATCGCCCTGACACTGCCGGCGGCCGGCGGCGGCCGGCTCGGAGCGGTGACGCCGGCCCAGCTGCCGCGCGCGGTGGCCGAAGCGCTGCGTGGCAGGACGCCCCGCGTGCTGTTCGCCAACATGGTGGCTTGGGGACTGGCCACGTTCATCGCGGTCTGGCTGCTGCAACCCTACTGGCAGGAACAGGGGATCGGGCTGCGCTGGTTCGGGGCGTTGTGGGCGGCGACTCTGCTGACCGTGGGCGTGGTCGGCCGCCTGGCGCCCTGGCTCACCCGGCGCGTCGGCCAGCGCGGCGCGCTGCTGGTGCTGACGCTGGCGCCGGTCATCGCCTATGCCGGCATGGCGGCGAGCGGCGGGGGCGCCGGGGTCGCGTTCGGCTTCCTGTTCTACGTGAGCCGCGGCCTCAACGCGGTGAACCTGCGCGAGGCGTTCAACCACGACATCCCGTCCCGGCTACGCGCCACCATCAACTCGGTGGCGAGCGGCGCCTTCCGCCTCGGCTACGCCGCGACCGGGCCGCTGGTCGGGCTGCTGATCGACCACGCCGGGATCGACGCGGCGCTGGCGGCCCTGGCCGGACTGTTCCTGGTGGCGTTCGCGGTGCTGGCGGTGCCGCTGTTGCGCCGGCTCCCGCCCAGGCCGCCTGACGTCAGGACATCGAACGCCTGAACACCTCGCGTCAGAACAGTTGGCGCAGGATGACGTAGAGCGAGCCCGCGATCACCATCGCCGCCGGCAGGGTCAACACCCAGGCCATCGCCATGTTCTTGATCGTGCCCCATTGCAGGCCGGAGCCGTTGGCCGCCATGGTACCGGCCACGCCGCTCGAAAGCACGTGCGTGGTCGAGACCGGCAGCCCGTACATGTCGGCCAGCCCGATCGTCGCCATCGCCACGATCTCGGCCGAGGCACCCTGCGCGTAGGTCAGGTGCGTCTTGCCGATCTTCTCGCCCACCGTGACCACGATGCGCTTCCAGCCAATCATGGTGCCGAGGCCCAACGCCAGCGCCACCGAGACCTTGACCCAGATCGGGATGAAGCGGGTGCCGCTGTCGAGCGAGGCGCGCAACGACTTCAGCTTGCCCATCTCGGCCGCGTCGAAGCCCGGCGGGGTCTTGCCCATGACCCGCACCGCGTCGGACGCCAGGTACATGTCGTTGCGGACGTTGGATGTCGCCTCGGCCGGCACTTTCTTGAGCGCGCCGTAGTTCTTGACCTGGTTGCTGATGTCGCCGGTCAGGGTGGCGAGGGCCGCGTAGACCTCGGGCCTGTTCACCTGCTTGGCCTTGAGCGCGTCGCCGACGACGGAGCGGGCGCGGGCGGTGTCTTCCGCCGGAGCGCCCGCGGCGTGCGCCTGGAACACGCCTTGCGCCGCCTGGGTGGCCTGCACGAACATCGGCGTGGTGCTCTCCGGCAGGGCGCGGTTCAGCGCGTAGGCGGTGGGGGCGGCGCCGATCAGGATCAGCATGATCAGGCCCATGCCCTTCTGGCCGTCGTTGCTGCCGTGGAAGAACGACACCCCGGTGCAGGTCAGCACCAGCAGCGCGCGGATCGCCGCCGGCGGCGGCTTGTTGCCCTCGGGCGCGGTGTACAGCGCCTTGTTGCGCACCACGAACTTCATCAGCAGCAGCAGCAGCGCCGACAGCACGAAGCCGATCAGCGGGCTGAACAGCAGCGCCTTGAGCACGCCCAACGCCTGGCTCCACTCGACGCCCGAGGTGGCCGAGCCGGCCGGCGCCATGAACTGGTTGGCGAGGCCCACGCCCATGATCGAGCCGATCAGCGCGTGCGACGAGCTGTTCGGCAGCCCCATCGCCCAGGTGCCGAGATTCCAGATGATGGCGGCGATCAACAGCGCGAAGATCATCGCGTAGCCGGCGCCGCTGCCGACCTGCAGGATCAGCTCGACCGGCAGCAGCGTCACCACGGTGAAGGCGACGGCGCCGCTCGAGGTCAGCACGCCGAGGAAGTTGAACGTGCCGGACCACACCACCGCCACCAGCGGCGGCAGGCTGTGGGTGTAGATCACGGTCGCGACCGCGTTGGCGGTGTCGTGGAAGCCGTTGACGAACTCGAACCCCAGCGCGATCAGCAGGGCCAGGCCCCGCAGCACGATGGCGGGG
>CAXTVL010000068.1:0-3750 GCA_964247515.1 uncultured Acetobacteraceae bacterium
GTCCGGGTCACGCGGGGCGATTCCGACCTGCCGGTGGGGCCGATCGCCGGCGGCTCGATCACCACCGCCTCGGTCGGCTCCGCCGTCCAGGCGACCTGCCGCGGCGCGCGCGACAAGCTGCTGGCCGCCGCCACCGGCCCGGGCGGCCCGTTCCACGGCGCCGACCCCGCCGCCCTGCGGCTCGAAGGCGGCGGCATCACCGCCCCGGACGGCACCGCCAAGCCGGTCACGGACGCGCTGGCGGCGATCCCCACCGGCACCGTGGAGGAGTCCGGGAGCTGGGGGCCGACCGGGATGGACCCCGCCAAGCTGCGCGCGGGCCTGGCCGGCGCGCTGACCCAGTACGGGCCGGTCACGGACAGCCACGCGATGTTCTCCTACGGCGCGCAGTTCGCCGAGGTGCGGGTCGACAAGCTGACCGGCATCGTCCGGCTGTCGCGCCTGGTCGGCGTGTTCGACTGCGGCCGGGTGGTCAACCCGCGCACCGCGCGCAGCAACCTGGTCGGCGGCATGATCTGGGGCGCCTCGCACGCGCTGATGGAGGAGTCCGAGGTGGACCGCGCCCGGGCGCGCTTCGCCAACACCGATCTCGGCGGCTACCATTTCATGGCGCACGCCGACATCCCGCCGGTGGTGCTGTGCGAGACGGTGGGCGGGCCGGACCCGGTCGCCAACCCGCTCGGGACCAAGTGCGTGGGCGAGCTGGGCATCGTCGGCATGAACGCGGCGGTCGCCAACGCCGTCTACCACGCGACCGGCGTGCGGGTGCGCAAGACGCCGATCCGGGCGGACGACCTGCTGGGCGGCCTGCCCGCCCGGACCACCTGACCGTTCCCGGTCACGCGCCCCTGTGGCGGTGGCGTCGCAGCGCCGCGATGAACGCTGCCAGCGCCGCGGGCATCTGCCGGCGCGACGGGTAGTACAGGAAGAAGCCGGGGAAGGGCGGCGTCCAGTCGTCGAGCACGCGCAGCAGCGTGCCTTGCGCCAAATGCGGGCCGGCGCGGTCTTGCAGGACGTAGGCCAGGCCCAGCCCGTCCAGCGCCGCGTCCAGCGCCAGTTCCGGCTCGTTGACCACCAGCGGGAAGCTGCCGCGGACCTCCATCTCGCGCCCGTCGCGCGCGAACCACCACGGCACCAGCGGGCCGTCGGCGCGCATCCGGTAGCCGATGCAGCGGTGACGGCCCAGGTCGTGCGGATCGGCCGGCGCCGGCTGGCCCGCGAGGTAGCCGGGCGACGCCACCACCGCCATCCGCAGCTCCGGGCCGACGCTGAGCGCCACCATGTCCTGCTCGAGCTTCTCGCCGATGCGGATGCCGGCATCGAGCCGGCGGGCGATGATGTCGACGAACTCGTATTCGATCAGCACCTCGACCACGGCCTGCGGATGACGCCGGCCGAACTCGGCCAGCACCGGGCGGATCACGGCCTCGTAGGCCTGCCGGGTGGCGGTGATGCGCACGCTGCCCGTGACCTGGTCGCGCTCGCGGCCCAGCTCGCCGAGCGCCGTTGCGATCTCCTCCAGTGCCGGCGCCAGCGTTTGCAGCAGCCGCTCGCCCGCCGCCGTCGCCGCCACGCTGCGGCTGTTGCGCTGGAGCAGGCGGGTGCCGAGGCGCGCTTCCAGCTTCTTGATCGCGTAGCTCAGCGCCGAGGTGGACAGGCCGAGCCCGGGCGCGGCGCGGGTAAAGCTCCGGGCGCGGGCGACCGCGGCGAAAGCGAGCAGGTCGTCGAGCACGCCGCGTTCCATCATCCTGCCCCGTTCAACGCCCCATCCCGGCTGCGGCGGCTGACAAGAGCATGGGCAGGCTCCCATCTCCAGCGCATCGGTTCGGCAAGTTGGAGGTTCACATGGCGTCGTTGGACAACAGGGTCGTGCTCATCACCGGCGCATCGAGCGGCATCGGCGAAGGCACCGCGCGCGTGCTGGCGGCGTCCGGTGCCCGCGTGGTGCTCGGCGCCCGCCGCGTCGAGAAGCTGCGAGCCATCGCCCACGAGATCGAGGCCGCCGGCGGCCAGGTCCGCACCCGGGCGCTGGACGTGCGCCAGCTCGACGACGTGCAGGCGTTCGCGGCCTTCGCCGAGGCCGAGTTCGGCCCGGTGGACGTGCTGGTGAACAACGCCGGCGTGATGCCGCTCTCGCCGCTGACCGAGCTGAAGGTCGACGAGTGGAACTGGATGATCGACGTCAACATCCGCGGCGTGCTGCACGGCATCGCCGCCGTGCTGCCGGGCATGGAGGCGCGCGGCCACGGCCACATCGTCAACCTGTCCTCGGTCGGCGGCTTCGTCGTGCAGCCGACGGCTGCCGTGTATGCCGCGACCAAGTTCGCGGTGCGGGCGATCTCGGAGGGCTTGCGCAAGGAGAGCGCCAAGGTCCGCTGCACCTGCATCTACCCGGGCGTGGTCACGTCCGAGCTGGCCAGCACGATCAGCGACCCGACCGCGCGCGAGCGGATGGAGGGCTACCGCAAGGTGGCGATCGGTGCCGACGCCATCGGCCGCGCGATCCTGTACGCGATCGAGCAGCCCGCGGACGTGGACGTGAACGAGCTGGTGGTGCGCCCGCTCGGCACCCAGGTCTGAGACTCCCAGGCGCGGGACGCGCGTTCCCATTTTGACTGGAAAGGAAGGTTCAATGCGCAAGCGGCAACTTGGCGACAGCGGAATCGAAGTCTCGGAGATCGGCCTGGGGTCCTGGCTGACCTATGCCGGGGGGATCGAGCGGGAGCGCTCCGAGGCCTGCACGCGGGCCGCCTTCGACCTCGGGATCACCTTCTTCGACACCGCCAACGTCTACGGCCATGGTGCCGCCGAGACGGTGTGGGGCGAAATCCTGTCGGACTATCCCCGCGACAGCTACGTGCTCGCCACGAAGGTCTGGGCCCAGATGCCGGACGGCAAGGGCCTGTCGGCGGCGCAGATACGCCACCAGCTCGACGCCTCGCTGCGGCGGCTGCGGACCGACTACGTCGACCTCTACCAGTTGCACCGCTTCGACCTCTCCGTGCCCGTCGCCGAGACGCTGGGTGCCATGACCGAGGCGGTGCGGGCCGGGAAGGTGCGGGCGATCGGCTTCTCCGAATGGACTCCGGAGCAGATCGAGGCCGCGTTGGCGCTGCCCGACATGGCGCGCTTCGCGTCGTCGCAACCGCAGTACTCGATGCTCTGGCGCGCCCCGGAGAAGGAGGTCTTCCCGCTCTGCCAAGGCCACGGCATCTCGCAAATCGTGTGGTCGCCGCTGGCCGAAGGCGTGCTGACCGGCAAGTACCGGCCCGGCCAGCCGCCCCCGCCCGGCTCGCGCGCCACCAGCGACAGCATGTCGGCCTATGTGAGCAAGCGCCTCGACGACGCGACGCTGCGAGCGGTGCAGCGGCTGCGCCCGATCGCCGACGGTTTGGGCATCACCACGGCACAGCTCGCACTGGCCTGGATCCTGCGCCGGACGGAGGTCGCCTCGGCGATCGTCGGCGCCTCGCGCCCCGAGCAGTTGCGGGAGTCCGCGGCGGCCTCCGGGATCACGCTGGACGCCGCCACGCTGGACGCGATCGAGGCGGCGCTGGGCGACGTGCCGCAGCGCGACCCCGCCTTGGGCGTGTTCGCCGAACCCGGTCTCGGTGCCAGTGCCGCCTGAGGGCTCGATGCGCTGGGCCGGCCATGGCGGCGACCCGCGATCACGGGGCGCGGGCGCGTGATGCCCCGCCCCGCCCCCGCAGGGGTGTGGTGGCGAAGCGGGCCCCCCCCCGCACCCCCGCG
>CAXTVL010000068.1:3760-10171 GCA_964247515.1 uncultured Acetobacteraceae bacterium
CGGCCAGGCGTCGGCCGGCTCCGCGTCGTGGCCGCACATCAGGGGTTGCAGTGTCCGGGCGGCCAGGGCGCGCGTGATGCCGCGCCCGGCACGCGAAGGGTTGTGGTCGCTACGCGGCCGCCCGCCGCAACACCGTCGCCAGGTAGAACGGTCGCCGGTGCTCCGACACCACGTCCATCCCGACCGACCAGCCGAACGCCCGGTGGATGCGCTGCGACACCCGCGACTCGCGGTCGGCCGCGAAGAAGAAGTGGTTGGCCAGCAGGCACAACCCGCCCGGCGCCAGCATCTGCCCGACCCGTGCCGCCACTCCCTTCAGCGTCGCGTCGCTGAGCGGCGAAAGGTAGTACAGCACGTCCGAGACCACGATCAGGTCGAACCGCCCGTCCAGCGTGCGCGGCAGGTCGAGCACGTCACCCTGCGCGAAGCTCAGCGCCGGCCGTCCCTGGTGCCGCGCCCGCGCCAGATCGACCGCCGCCTGCGCCACGTCGAGGCCCAGCACCGAATCGGCGCGCGCCTCCAGCAAGCCCACCATGGCGCCCAGGCCACAGCCGATGTCGAGCGCCTGGGCATACCGCCGCCCCGCCGGCAACAGCGCCATCAGGGTCGCGTATTTCCGTCGCTGGTAACGGTATTGCGGCGCGCCGGACGCCCACGGGTCGCCGGTCTCGCGGTATACGCGCTCGAACGCCGCGCGCGCGCCGATCTCGGGGCGCAGACGCGCGATCGCCGCGTCGGTGCGGGCACTGCGGCGGAACAGCCCGATGTCGCGCAGCGACATGAACGCGGCGCCGCGCAGGCGCGCGCGCCATCGATCCGCCAACGGGGCGGTTGCACTCATCCATGGCACTCCGCCCAAGTCAGCGCGCTGGCGCGCTCGCCGCCCGCGTGCGCAAACGTTGCGCATAGACGTTGACGATCAGCGCCAGCAGCAGGATCACTCCTCGTATCAGGATTTTGACGAAGCTGTCGATACGCACATGGTCCAGTCCATTATTTAATACGCCGAGCACGAACAGCCCGACCAGCGTGTTGCCGATGCCGCCCTGGCCGCCGAACAGGCTGGTGCCGCCCACCACCACCGCCGAGATGCTGTCCAGCAGGTAGTTGTCGAACTCGTCCTGCTGCGCGCTGCCGAAATGCGCCACACCCAACATGCCGCCGATGCCCGAGCACACCGCCGAGATCACCAGCACCGAGGCGATGATGGCGCGGGTGTTGACCCCAGAGTACTCCGCCGCCTCGCGGTTGCCGCCGGTCATGTAGACGTAGCGCCCGAACCGCGTGTAGGTCAGCACGACGTGCGCCGCGAGCAGGATCGCCGCCGCCACGACGACGATCCACGGCACCGGCCCGATCGAGCCGGCGCCCAGAGTCGCCACCAGCCCCGGCACGGCATAGGCGATCTGGCCACGCACCAGCATGGCGCAGACGCCCGCGCCGATCTGCAACATCGCCAGCGTCATGATGAAGCTGGGAATGCCGATCACCGTCACCCCGAACGCCGTCGCCGCCCCGAGCGCGGCGCTGGCCAGCACCGCCAGCAGGATCGCGACCCCGCCCGGCAGCGGGAAATTGGCGATGTTCACGCTGGCGTCCTGCAAGGTGAAGTACGCGACCACGATGCCGGTCGCGTTGGCGAGGCTGGCCACGCTGAGGTCGATCTCGGCGCACAGGATCACGAAGGTGAGCCCGGTCGCGATGATGCCCGTGACCGAGATCTGCTGCAGGATGTTGGCGAGGTTGCCCCAGGTCGCGAACGAGGGGCTGGCGAGCGAGAACAATGCCACCAGCACCAGCAGGGTCGCGAACGGGGCGATGTTGCGCAACTGGTGGCGCAACCAGTCGGTCAGGCGCATCGAGCACTCTCTTTCATGCGGCGGCCAGCAGCCGGTCCTTGCTCACCGTCTCGCCGGCGAACTCGCGGCTGATGACGCCGCGCTTCATCACCAGGATGCGGTCGGCCAGCGACAGCACCGTCTCCGGCTCGGCCGAGACCACGACGATGCCGATGCCCCGGTCGCGCAACGAGCGCACGATGTGCAGCACGTCGTCCTTGGCGCCGACATCCATGCCGCGCGTGGGCTCGCTCAGCACCAGCACGCGCGGCGGGTAGGTCAGCCACTTCGCCAGCGCCACCTTCTGCTGGTTGCCGCCGGACAGCGTGCCGAGCGGGCGGTCGACCTGCGGCGGGCGGATCTGCAACGTCTTCGCGTGCCGGTCGGCGATGCCGCGCTCGCGGTCGGGCCGCAGCCACAGCGCCGAGATGCGCTCCAGGATGGCGATGGAGACGTTCTTGTACACCGGCTCCAACGCGAACAGCATCGAACGCCGGCTCTCCGGCACGAAGGCGATGCCGGCGCGCTTGGCCCGCGTGGTGTTGGACAGCCGCACCACGGCGCCGCCCACCGCCACCTGGCCGCGATCCAGCCGCAGCTTGCCGAACAGGGCGCGCGCCAGGTCGAGCTGCCCGGAGCCCAGGAACCCGTAGATGCCCAGCACCTCGCCCGCGCGCACGTCGAACGTCAGATCCTCGAACAGCCCGGCGCGGGCGAGCCCGCGCGCCGTCATCACCACCGGCGCCGCCGGCTTGCTGGCGAGCGCGATCTCGCCGGTGTAGCTCTCCTCGAGCTGCTCGTGCCCGGCGCCGATCATGCGGGTGATGATCCACGACTTGTCCAAAGGGGGGTCGGTCGCCGGCGCCACGGCGGCGGTCTCGATCCGCCGGCCGTTGCGAAAGATCGTGACGGCGTCGCTGACCGCCAGGATGTCGTCGAGGAAGTGGCTGATGAACACCAGCGAGGTGCCGCCGTCGCGCACCCGGCGCAGCATCCCGAACAGCCGCTCGACCTCGGGCGGCGACAGGGCGGACGTCGGCTCGTCGAGGATGATGAGCCGCGCCCCGGACGACAGCACCCGCGCCAGCTCGACCAGTTGCTGCAAGCCCAGCGGCAGCGTCGCGATCGGCGCCGCCGGATCGACGTCGATGCCGAGCCGTCGCAGCTGCGCCGCCGCCTCGCGCCGCATCCGCCGCCAGTCGAGCAGGCCCAGGCGGCCCAACGGCTGCGTGCCCAGCATGACGTTCTCGGCCACCGACAGCTCCGGCACGATGCTGAGTTCCTGGTGCACCATGCCGATGCCGGCGTCGCGCGCGTCGCGCGCCGAGCGGAACCGCACGGGCTTGCCGTCGAGCCGCATCTCGCCGTCATCGGCGGCGTGGACGCCGGCGATGATCTTCATCAGCGTGCTCTTGCCGGCGCCGTTCTCGCCGACCAGGCCGTGGATCTCGCCCCGCCCCAGGGTGAAGTCGATGTCGTCCAGCGCCACCACGCCGCCGAACGACTTGCGCACGCGACGCAGCTCCAGCAGCGGCGGCTCCCGCGATGTGCGATCCATTTCTTCGTTCAGTTTCAGGACCTACCGTCATGGCCGGGCTTGACCCGGCCATCCACGCGCCGCCCGCCGCACCGGACATGCCCCGCTCGGTGCGTCATGCCGACACGCCTGCGGAGCGGCGCCGCGTGGATCATCGGGTCAAGCCCGATGATGGCGAGTACGAGGCGGCATTACGAAACTTGAGCACTCATCGGACGGTATCACCCGCTCAGATCAGGAAATGCGCTTCCATCCACGCCATGCCGGGCGCGTTCTCCTTCGTGACCACCGGGCCGTCGGTGATGATGTGCTTGGGAATGCCGCCGCCGGTCTTCTCGCCGCCGATCACCGCCGCGACCCCGGCCACGATGGCGCCACCATGGATGCGCCCGGACGGGTTGCGCACCGTCGCGTGCATCCGGCCATCGCCGACGGCCACCAATGCCGGCGGCATGGCGTCGCAGCCGCCGATCTTGATCCCGGTGCGGCCGTGCTGCTTCATCACGTTGTACGCCGCCAGCGCCATGTCGTCGTTGTGGAAGTAGGCGGCGTCGATCTTCGGGTACTTGGTCAGCAGCGTCTCCCAGATGCGCGCGGTCTTGGACACGTCCCAGTCGCCCGGCTGGCGGTCGACCACCTCGATGTCGGGGTATTTCTTCATGATGCTGTCGAACCCGCGCGCCCGGCCCTGGGCGCCGGTGTGGCCGAGCGCGCCCTGGGTCATGGTGACGATGCCCTTGGGCCCGATCGCGTCGACCAGCGCCTGCGTCACCGAGGCGCCCATCAGCTCGTTGTTGGGGGCGAGGAAGCTGTGGACGTCGATGCTGTCCAGCGGCGCGATCAGCGTGTCCATGTCGATCACCGGGACGCCGGCGGCGATCATCTGCTTGACCGGGGCGGTCAGCGTGCCGATGCCGAACGCCTGCATCGCCACGAAGTCCCATTTCTGGCTGGCCATGTCGTCGATCGCGGCGCGCTGCTTGGTGGCGTTGAGCTCGCCGTCGAACCAGGTCACGTCGACGTTGAACAGCCGGCCCCAGCTCTCCGCCGCCTGCTTGCCCTGGGCGCACCAGGTCGCTTGCAGGCCGGCGTTGGAGAACGCGGCGCGCAGCGGCTTGGAGGAGCGCCCGGTGTCCTTCGCCATCTGCTGCGCCATCGCAGGCGACATGCCGAAGCCGCCGAGCAGCGCCGCGGCGCCCAGGCCCATGGCGGCGGTCTGGAAGAACTCGCGACGGTTCGCGGAGTCGGTCATGGCGTTCCCTTTGCCGTTCGCCCCAGTTGCGGGTGCGTATCTATGGCGCGGACATTGCCCCGCCGGCGGCGGGCTTGGCAAGGCGCAGGAACGCCGCCAGCGATGCCGCCACCGCTGTCTCGGTCAGGCCGTCGGTGACGAACACGATCACCGAGCGGCGCGGACCCGTCCACCGCTCCAGATGCTCGGGCGGGTGGATCACGTGCTGGATCGCGTGCAGCGCCACCGGCGAGTGGCTGTCGATCACGTCGAGCAGCGCCTTGACCCGCAGCAGCCGGGCGCCGTGGCGATGCACCAGCAGGCTGAACCACAGCGCGAACGCGCCGTAATCGACCGCCTCGTCGAGCGTGAGGCAGAACGAGTGGGCGTTGCGGTGCGCCACCGTCTCGGCGGCCAGCCCGATCCAGTCCCGCGCGGCGGCGGCGGCGCCGAACAGCCGCGCCGGGTCGACCGCGCCGAACCGCGCCCGCACGATCGCGGACGAGGGATTGAGCGCCCGCAACTCGGCCTCCAGCGCATCCGTGTCGGGCGCGAGGTCGCCCTTGGTCAGCACGATCGCGTCGGCCACGGCCGCCTGCTTGCGCAGCACCGGATGCGCCGCGAGCCCCGCCGGCGCGTGCACCGCGTCCAGTGTGGCGATCAGCCGCCCGGGCCGGAACGCGCGCCGCACCGCGAGGTCGGCCAGCAGTGTCGCCATCACCGGCGTCGGGTCGGCGAGGCCGGTGGTCTCGATCACCACCCGCGCGAACGCCGGCATGGCGGCGTTGCGGCGCAGCCCGGCCAACGCCTCGGCCAGGTCGCCGCGGAAGGTGCAGCAGACGCAGCCGCTCTCCAGCAGCACCGGCTCGCCGGCGACGGCGCCCAGCAGCTTGTGGTCGAGGCCCACCGCGCCCCACTCGTTGATCAGCACGGCGGTCGCGGCGTAGGAGGGCTCGCGCAGGATGTGGCGCAGCAGCGTGGTCTTGCCGCTGCCGAGGAAGCCGGTCAGGACGTGGACCGGCGTGCGGGCGTCAGCGCTCATCCAGCGCCGCCAGGAAGGTCGGGTCGAGCGGGTCGAGCGGGCGCCCGGCCATGCGCTCCGCCGCCGGCCAAGTGTCGAGCAGCGACTGGACGATCCGCGTGGCGCCGGTGCGGTTGCGCAGCAGCATGGCGCTGCCCTGCCACTCGGCGAGCGACAGCCCGAACGGCCGCAACACCCGGCAGGCCTGCGCGATCCGCTCCCGCCGCGCCTGCCGCCGCCGCCACGGGATCGCCACGGCATCCGCGGACGCGACGCCCTGGGTCCAGTCGCCGACGCCGCCCAACGCCCCGCACAGCCCGCACATCGCTCCCGTCCTCCGCGTCGCCGCCACTTCATAACCGCCGGGCGTAGTTTCGCCACCGTTGGTGCGGATAGTGTGGCCGAAGCCCGCCTCGCGCGGCACAAGGAATGGCCGCCATGCGATCCTCGAACCGTCTCGCCCAGCTCTGCGCGACCCTTGCCGTGACCGGACTCGTCGTGACACCCGTCCAGTCGCAGCCGGCACCGTCGCAGCCGGCCGACCCGCCGGCCCGGGGCGGCCGCCTCGCGCGGACACAGGGCACGGTGTCGTTCCGCACCGCCGACGCCGACCGCTGGAGCCCGGCCACGCGCAACTTCCCGATCGTCTCCGGCAACGATCTGTGGACCGAGCCGGGATCCGGCGCCCGCGTCGAGTTCTCGGCCAGCGCCGCGACCCTGGCCGCCTTGACCGAGTTCGACGTGGGCGCGTTGCAGCCGCAGGGCCTCGCCGCCACGCTGCCGC
>CAXTVL010000069.1:0-10163 GCA_964247515.1 uncultured Acetobacteraceae bacterium
CCCTCGGACAGCACGATCAGCCGCTTGCCGTCGGGGAACACCACCTCGTCGACCTGCGGCTTGACGTTCTCCCATTTGTGGTTGCGCAGCGCCGAGATCTGGATCTCGCTGTCGAAATGGCCGATGTTGCAGACGATGGCGCGGTGCTTCATGCGCCGCATGTCGTCGATGGTGATGACGTCGACGTTGCCGGTGGCGGTCACGAAGATGTCGCCGCGCGGCGCCGCGTCCTCCAGCGTCACCACCTCGTAGCCCTCCATCGCCGCCTGCAACGCGCAGATCGGGTCGATCTCCGTCACCAGCACGCGGCAGCCGGCTTGGCGCAGGCTGGCCGACGAGCCCTTGCCCACGTCGCCGAAGCCGCACACCACCGCGACCTTGCCCGCCATCATCACGTCGGTGCCGCGCCGGATGGCGTCGACCAGCGACTCGCGGCAGCCGTAGAGGTTGTCGAACTTCGACTTGGTGACGCTGTCGTTGACGTTGATCGCCGGCACCTTCAGCGTGCCGGCCTTCATCATCTCCCACAGCCGATGCACGCCGGTGGTGGTCTCCTCCGACAGCCCGCGCACGTCGGCCAGCATCTCGGGGTGCTTCTCGTGCATCAGCACGGTGAGGTCGCCGCCGTCGTCGAGGATGAGGTTCGGCGTCCAGCCGTCCGGGCCGCGCACCGTCTGCTCGATGCACCAGGTGAACTCGTCCTCGTCCATGCCCTTCCAGGCGAACACCGGCGTGCCGGACTTGGCGACCGCGGCGGCGGCGTGGTCCTGGGTCGAGAAGATGTTGCACGACGACCAGCGCACAGTGGCGCCGAGGTGTTCGAGCGTCTGGATCAGCACCGCAGTCTGGATGGTCATGTGCAGGCAGCCGGCGATGCGGGCCCCCTTGAGCGGCTTGCTGTCGCCGTACTCGGCGCGCAACGCCATCAGGCCGGGCATCTCGTCCTCGGCCATGGCGATCTCCTTGAGGCCCCATTCGGCCAGGGAGATGTCGCGAACCTTGTAGTCCTCGGTGTTGGCCATGCCGGGCTCCTGATTGAGCGGCGGCTATATAAGGACATCTGCATGTATGCAAATCACGCGAGCGGGGAACCGGCACGCCGCCCGGCGTTGGGGACGGCAGGCAAGCGATGGAGCGCGCGATGGACTTCCCGGGCATGAGTTTCGCGGGCAAGACGGCCTTGGTCACGGGAGCCGACTCGGGCATCGGCCAGGCCACCGCCGAGTGGCTGGCCCGCGCCGGCGCCGACGTCGCCATCAGCTACCACACCGACCAGGAAGGCGCCGAAGCGACCCGGCGCATGGTCGAAGGCGCCGGGCGCCGCGCCGTGGTGATCCAGGCCGACATCGGCGACCCGGCCTCGACCAAGGCGATGTTCGGGCAGGCGGCGGCGCTGGGCACGCCCGACATCCTGATCGCCAACGCGGGCGTCGGCATGAGCGGCGTGCCGGTGGCGGAGATGGACGACGCCAAGCTCGACCTGATCCTGCGCACCGACCTGAAGGGGCCGCTGTTCTGCGCCCGCGAGTTCGTGCTGGCGCGCAAGCGGGCCGGCGGCGGCGGGCGCATCGTGTTCATCGGCTCGGTCGCCGGCCACCTGCCGACGCCGGGCAGCTCGCCCTACGGCATGGCCAAGGCCGGCGTGAACTCGCTGGTGCGCAGCCTGTCGGTCGAGGTGGCGCCCGACCGCATCAACGTCAACGCCATCGCCCCCGGCCTGATCGAGACGCCGATGACCGAGAAGACCCTGAACGACCCGGAAAAGCGCGACAAGTCGATGCAGGCGATCCCCTGGCACCGGCCGGGCAAGCCACACGAGATCGCCGGGCTGGCGGTGTTCCTGGCCTCGGACGCCGCGGATTACGTCACCGGCCAGACCTGGACCATGGACGGCGGCCTGACGATGCACTGGGGCGGCGCGTAGACTGACACCACATGAAAGTTGACCGAAACCATGCCATTGATCCGGATCGACCTGCTGGAGGGCCGCAGCGATGCCGAGCTGCGGGCGATCCTGGATGCCACCCAGGACGCGGCGCGCGAGTGCTTCGAAGTCCCGGCCAACGACCGCTACCAGATCGTTACCGAACACAAACCGGGTCGGATGGTGTTGCTGGACACCGGGCTCGGCATCCAGCGCAGTGGCCAGGCGATCGTTGTCCAGGTCTTCACCAGTCCGCGCACCACCGAGATGAAGCGGAAATTCTATGCGACCCTGGCCGACAAGTTCGAGCGTCAATGCGGCCTGGCCCCGTCCGACCTCATCATCTCGATCAACACGAACGAGAAAGCCGACTGGAGCTTCGGGAACGGCCGGGCGCAGTACCTGACCGGGGAACTGTGAACCGGCTTCGCGCTCGCCTCGCGGCCGGCTCACATTATCCCTGGGAAGGCTTCCCGGAAGGCGGCGTCTGCGCCAGCGAGATCGCGTAGGTCAGCCACCACTGGCTTTCGCGCTCCGCCCTTCCGGCTTCGCCTTGCACGCCCAGATCCGTGAGATGGTTGGCAAGCGCTTTGTAGGCGCGCCCGACGTCGCGCGCCTTCTCGGGCGTCATCAATGGCGTCGGCGGTAGTCCAAACAGCCCATCGCTCATGGTCGTGGCCTCGTGATTCCTCCCGCCGAGACTGCGGACTTACGCCGCCGGACCGCCCGGCAGGTCGCCGATCGCGGTCAACACGCGCTCGACCATGCCGTAGGCGATGGCTTCCTCGGCGCTCATCCAGTAGTTGCGGTCGGTGTCGCGCTCGACCCGCTCGTAGGTCTGGCCGGTCTCGCCCGCGATGATGTGGTTGATCCGCTCGCGCATCTTGAGGATCTCGCGCGCCTCGATCTCGATGTCGCTGGCCGGGCCGCGCACGCCGCCCATCGGCTGGTGCAGCAGGAAGCGGGTGTTGGGCAGGCAGAACCGCCGCTCCTTGCGGCCGGCGAGGTAGATCAAGGCGCCGGCGCTGGCGACCCAGCCAGTGCCGATCATGCGCACCGGCGCCACGCTGTCGACGAAGCGGATCATGTCGTGGATGGTGTCGCCGCTCTCGACATGGCCGCCGGGCGAGTTGACGTAGACGTCGATCGGCTTGTCGCCCTCGCCGGCCAGGGTCAGCAACCGCGCGGTGACGTCGCGCGCCACCTTGTCGTTGATGGCGCCGAACACCAGCACCTTGCGCTGGCGGAACAGCCGCTGCTCCAGCTCGTTGATCGGCGAAGCGAGCGTGCGGTTGTCGCCCGGCTCGCTCGGCTTCGGCTCCATCGGCTCCGGGATGTCGGGGTTCGGCTCGTCGTCGTCGAGGCGCGGCGCGTGCTTCATGGAGTATTCGGTCGACATGGCGTGCCTCACGTGTTCATCGCGTCGAAGAAGTCTTGGTTGCTCTTGCTGTATTTGAGCTTGTCGAGCAGGAAATCCATGGCGTCCATGGTGCCCATCGGGTTCAGGATGCGGCGCAGCACCCACATCTTCGACAGCGTGGCGCGGTCGACCAGCAGCTCCTCCTTGCGGGTGCCGGACTTGGTGATGTCGATCGCCGGGAAGGTGCGCTTGTCGGACAGCTTGCGGTCGAGGATCAGCTCGCTGTTGCCGGTGCCCTTGAACTCCTCGAAGATCACCTCGTCCATGCGGCTGCCGGTGTCGATCAGCGCGGTCGCGATCATGGTCAGGCTGCCGCCCTCCTCGATGTTGCGCGCGGCGCCGAAGAAGCGCTTCGGCCGTTGCAGCGCGTTGGCGTCGACGCCGCCGGTCAGCACCTTGCCCGAGCTGGGGACCACCGTGTTGTAGGCGCGCGCCAGGCGGGTGATGCTGTCGAGCAGGATCACCACGTCGCGCTTGTGCTCGACCAGGCGCTTGGCCTTCTCCAGCACCATCTCCGTGACCTGGACGTGGCGCGTCGCCGGCTCGTCGAAGGTGGAGGCGATCACCTCGCCCTTGACCGAGCGCGCCATGTCGGTGACTTCCTCCGGCCGCTCGTCGATCAGCAGCACGATCAGGAACGCCTCGGGGTGGTTGGCGGTGATCGAGGCGGCGATGCTCTGCAGCATCATGGTCTTGCCGGTGCGCGGGGGGGCCACGATCAGCGCCCGCTGGCCCTTGCCGATCGGCGCCACCAGGTCGACCACGCGCGGGATCATGTCGCGGCTCTGGCCCTTGGCCGGCGGCGCGTCGTACTCGATCTCGAGCCGCAGCCGCTGGTCGGGGTAGAGCGGAGTCAGGTTGTCGAAGTTGATGCGGTGCTTGACCGCGTCCGGCGGCTCGAAGTTGATGGTGTTGACCTTGAGCAGCGCGAAGTAGCGCTCGCCGTCCTTGGGCGCGCGGATTTGCCCCTCGACGCTGTCGCCGGTGCGCAGGCCGAAGCGGCGCACCTGGCTCGGGCTGATGTAGATGTCGTCCGGGCCGGGCAGGTAGTTGCTCTCGGGGCTGCGCAGGAAGCCGAAGCCGTCGGACAGGATTTCCAGCGTGCCCTCGCCATGGATCGCCTGCTCGTTGTCGGCGAGGTTCTTCAGGATCGCGAACATCATGTCCTGCTTGCGCAGGCTGGACGCGTTCTCGATCGCCAGCGACTCGGCGAAGCTGAGCAGGTCGGCGGGGGTTTTTGCCTTGAGTTCGGCGAGGTGCATTGGGTGCCCTGGAGCTAACAATGTGAGTAGGCCGACGGGAGACCAGCCGGACGGGCGATCTGCTGTCTGAGTCGATATGGCGCATCGGCGCCAAACCTGAGACCTCGGCCGGGGGAAAAGACTAAGTTGTCTTGCGATGGTCGCGTGGCCGATTGCGAAATAGGGATTTCAGCACCGCACGTCAACTACATTCCAGAGTGTGCGCCCCAGAAGGAACTTCGTGATGGCGAATTTGGTTGGTGCGGGCGTGACTGCGCCCTATCTTCGCACAGCGACACGGTGAATCTCCATGCCGTGCCCATTTGGCCGGCGGCCGAATGTGGCTTAGAGGGGGTGTCTACTGGAGTCCCTCCGCATCAGGGAAGGTCGCTTTCGAGCGGCCTTCCCGCTAATCCCGCCACCACGTATGGGTCCGGATGAGAGTACCAGCGATTTTGGCTCGCCGTAGTCGTGCTTGGATTTGTTGATTGTTAGTGCGGTGGAAAGTCGCTAACCAGATTTCGTCACCCGCATTATTAGACTTGATCACCAAATGATACCGGGCCCACATAGCTTCATCGTCTTGATAAAAGAATTCAAGGTGCCGCAATTTATTTTTTATGCACCATCCCCGGTCAATTACTTTTTGTATGAAGCAAAAATCATCATAGGTAAGCTTGTGTTTATTCTGAAGCTTCAAAGCATATTGTCGTCCTATACGAACGTCTGTACTTATTGTTGGTAAATATGCTCCCAGATGCAGCGGCAAAAACGCCCAGATTGCCTGCTCACCCAGCCGCCCGTCGAGGAACCTGATATAAGATCGTAGCTGCAACAATGTCCTGTCGTGCTAAGCCAGGTGTGCGGGGTTTCTACTCAGGATGGCTGCACGATCGCCATGATGACGATGACCACCAGCAACACCGCCGGCACCTCGTTGGCGACGCGGTAGAAGCGGTCGCCGCGGCGGTTGCGGTCCTCCAGGAACTCCCGCCGCCATTTCGACATGGCGCCGTGGTAGCCGGACAGCAGCACCGCCCCCAGCAGCTTGGTGTGCCACCAGGGCGCGTGCCAGTCGACCGCGCCCGGGGTCAGCACCAGCAGGATGCCGAACACCCAGGCGGAGATCATCGCCGGCGTCGCGATCTGCTTCAGCAGCTTGCGTTCCATCACCTTGAACCGCTCGCTCTCCGCCGAGCCGCGCGGCACCGCGCAGTGGTAGACATAGAGCCGTGGCAAGTAGAGCAGCGCCGACATCCAGGCGAAGTCGCTGATGAGGTGGAACGACTTGGTCCAGAGATAGAACGGCGCCAACGCCGCGATGGTCATGGCGCGTGGTCCCGCGTCGCGTCGTCCAGTGCCAGCGCGACCAGCCCCGGCAACTCGCTCATGTCGTGGAACGGCACCGCCCCCACCGCGCGCAGCGCCGCGCCATCGGCGAAGCGGTCGAAGCCCAGGCAGTCCATGCCGGCGGCCGACGCGGCACTGGCACCGGCCACCGAGTCCTCGACCACCAGGCACTGCGCCGGCGCCACGCCCTCGGCCGCGGCGGCGTGCAGGAACAGGTCGGGCGCCGGCTTCGGCAGCGCCACGTCCTCCCGGCTGTGCACCCGCCCCGCCACCAGCGCCGCGATGTCGAGGCGGCCGAACTTGGCCCGCATCTCGGCGTGCGAGGAGTTGGACGCGATCCGCCACGGCAGGCCGAGTGCCGTCACGCCATGCAGCGCGGCGACGGCCCCTGGGATCGCGACCGCGCCGGACGTCATCTCGGCCACGATCCGCTCGACGATGAAGCGGTCCCATCCGTCCGGCAACGGCTCCGGCAGGTGGGTCTCCATGATGGCGCGGATCACCTCCAGCGAGCGGCCGAGGAACAGGTGCTGCGCCTCCTCGCTGGACAGCGCCCAGCCGCGCGCCGTCATGTCGCGCGCCAGCACGCCGTTGGACAGCGCCTCGCTGTCCACGATCACGCCGTCGCAGTCGAAGATCACCAGCCGCAGCGCGGCCGCGCGCGCGCGCATGAACCCGGCGGCGGTGATCGCCGGCGGACGGGCCAGGCCGTGAGCCGTCATGCCGTCTCCAGCACCTTGGGAGCAGTCACCCCGGCGCGAGCGTGCGGGCAGTCGCGGTGTTCGCGCGGGCAGGTGCGGCCGCCGGCGAAGCTGCACAGCCCGTCGCCCCGGTCCAGCGCCGCGCGCGCCAGGGCACCGAGGGCGGCGATGAAGCCGGGATCGGCGTTCTGCGTCGGGCAGCGGAAATAGCCCGGCACCCCGGCGTGCTCCGCCACTTCGCGGTACTCGACGTCGAGCTCGACCAAGGTCTCCGAATGCTCGGAGACGAAGGCGATCGGCACCACCAGGATCGCCGTCTTGTCGTGCGCCGCGCGCTCGATCTCGGCCTCGGTCGAGGGGCCGATCCAGCGCTGCGGGGTGGCGCGCGACTGGAAGCAGATGGTCCAGTCGAGGTCGGGCAGGCCGAGCCGGGCGCGCACGGCGGCCACGGTGCGGCCGATCTGGTACTGGTACGGGTCGCCGGCGCCCACGATGCTCTCGGGCAGGCCGTGCGCCGAGAACAGCACCCGCAACGGCGTGTCGCCGAGCTCGGCCCGCGCCGCGTCGTGGCTGGCGCGCACGATGGCGGCCGTGGCGGAGGCGAAGCCGGCGTCGGAATGGTAGCAGCACAGCGCCGTGGTCGGCGCCGCGAGGCCCCCCTTGGCCGCCGCGGCGCGCCCGGCGCTCCGGCTGCTGCCGGTGGTGGTGGTCGAGAACTGCGGGTAGAGCGGCAGCAGCAGCACCCGGTCCGGCCGCCAGTCCAGCACCTCGCGCGCCACCTGCTCGCTGAACGGGTGCCAGTAGCGCATGGCGACGAAGCAGCGCGCGTCGTATTCCGGCAGCGTCGCCTCGATGGCGCGCGCCTGCGCCTGGGTCAGCTCCAGCAGCGGCGAGCGGCCGCCCAGGATGGCGTAGTTGGCGGTCGCGGCCTTGACCCGCGCGTAGGCGATGATGCGCGCGAGCCAGGGCCGCACGAAGCCGGGCACCCGCAGGATCGCCGGGTCCTTGAACAGGTTGACCAGGAACGGACGGATCGACTGAGGACGGTCGGGGCCACCGAGGTTGAACAGCACGACCGCGATGCGCGGCCGTGGCTCGCCTAGGAAACCGGGTGATGTGTCCATCACGGCAAGATGGCCGGATCGCGTGCCACGTCAAGCATTTGGCTCACGCCGCACGCACTTGTTCCAGCAATGCCGCGACGTGTTCCGGGGGCGTCGCGGGCAGGATGCCGTGGCCCAGGTTGAACACGAACGGCCGCCCGCGCATCGCCGCCAGGATCGCCGCCGCCGCGTCGTGCAACGCGCGCCCTCCGGCCAGCAGCGCCAGCGGGTCGAGGTTGCCCTGCAACGCCACCGTCGGCGGCACGTCGCGCGCGGCCAGGGCGGGGTGGGGCGCGGTGTCCATGGCCACCGCGTCGACGCCGCTCGCCGCCGCGTAGCGCCCGAGCATCTGGCCGGCCAGGCGCGGGAAGCCGATCACCGGCACCTCGGGACGCGCCGCGCGCAGCCGCGCCACGATGCGCGACGCGGGGCCGCTCACATGGCGCTCGAACTGCGGCGGCGGCAGGATGCCGGCCCAGCTGTCGAACAGCATCACCGCCTCCGCCCCGGCGTCGATCTGCGCCAGCAGGTAGGCCCCGGTCGCCTCCTCGAGCAGCGCCATCAGGTCGCTGAACAATTCGGGCTCGGCGTAGGCCATGCGGCGCGTCACGGCGAAGTCCTTGGAACCGCCGCCTTCGACCATGTAGCAGGCGACGGTGAACGGCGCGCCGGCGAAGCCGATCAGCGTCGCCTCACCCACCTGCGGCGCCACCAGCCGCACCGTCTCCAGGATCGGCGCGATGGCGTCCGGCAGCCGCGCGCGGTCGAGCCGGGCCAGCGCCGCCGCGTCGCGCACCGGATCGAGCAGCGGTCCCTCGCCCTCGGCGAAGCGCAGGCCCTGGCCCAGCGCCCAGGGCAGCATCAGGATGTCGCTGAACAGGATCGCGGCGTCCATGCCGAACCGGCGCAGCGGCTGCATCGTCACCTCGGCGGCCAGCGCCGGGCTGGTGCAGAGCGAGATGAAATCCCCGGCCCGCGCCCGCACCGCGCGGTACTCCGGCAGGTAGCGGCCGGCCTGGCGCATCAGCCACAGCGGCGGCGGCCACACCGGCTCCCCCGCCAGCACCCGCATCATCGACTTCACCGTGCCACTCCCGACTGTCCCGCGCCTTAGAGCCTGCTTCCGGAAGAAAGAAAATCTTTTGATCTTCGGGAGTGAAGCTGGGAGCCTGTGGATGACGGGGTACCCCGCTGCCGGCGCCGTCCGGGCCGGCTTGTCCACAGGCCCGGGGACGGCCAACCCGCTCCGGACGCAAGACGATTCGGAATTGCCCGACCATTCCGGCGGCACGGCGGACAATCGATCCGCAGGCCGTCGCCGCGGCCGGCTTATCCCCATGATTCGACCGCGCGCGCGAAACCGGCGCTGTTATCCCCGCACCACCCGGCTATCCTCAGCCGATGGCCGACCGCATGAACCTGCATCTGGTGTCCGACGCCACCGGCGAGACGCTGAACTCGATCGCCCGCGCCACGGTGGCGCAGTTCGAGCACGCCAACCTGCTGTACCACCGCTGGAGCCTGGTCAGGACGCGCTTCCAGCTGCATCGCGTGCTGGAAGGCATCGAGGCGGAACCCGGCCCGGTGCTGTCCACCCTGGTCGAGCAGAGCCTGCGCGGCGAGCTGGAGACCGCCTGCCAGCGCTTCGGCGTGCCGGTGGTGCACGTGCTCGACCCGGTGCTGCAGCTGTTCCAGGATCAATTCCACGAGACCGCGATCGCCCGTCCCGGCCGGCAATACGTGCTCGACGCCGACTATTTCCGCCGCATCGACGCCATGCACTACGTCCTGGCGCACGACGATGGCCAGGCGCAGGCCGGCATCGACGATGCCGACGTGGTGCTGGTGGGCGTCTCGCGCTCCTCCAAGACGCCCACCTCGTTCTACCTCGCCAACCGCGGCATCAAGGCCGCCAACATCCCGCTGGTGCCCGGCACCATGGAGCCGCCCGGGCTCGACGCGCCGCGCTGCCCGGTGATCGGCCTGACCCTGGAGGCCGAGGCGCTGATCGAGATCCGCCGCCACCGGCTGCGGATGCTGGGGACGGCGCCCGGCGCCACCAAGACCGCCCCGGGCGCCGGGCTGCGGCGCGACAGCGGCGACTACATCGACGCCGATTCGGTGCGCGCCGAGCTGCTGTGGGCGCGCCGGCTGTGCGCGCGGCGCGGCTGGCCCGTGGTCGAAGTCACCCGCCGCTCGATCGAGGAGACGGCGGCGACCATCCTGCAACTGATGGATTCCTGGCACGACCGCGCCCGCCGGGCGGCCGTGCCGTCGCCTTGAGGTGGCAGGCGCCGCACCCGGCGATCGTCCTGGCCAGTGCCTCGGCCACGCGGCGCGGGTTGCTCGACGCCGCCGGGATCGCCCATCTCGCGGTGGCGGCCGCGATCGACGAGGCCGGGGTCAAAGCCGCCGCCGCGTGGC